>CAYOYT010000012.1:0-16965 GCA_964408245.1 uncultured Dongia sp.
CGGTGATGGTGTGGCGGGGGAGTTTGGCCGCCTCGTTAAGGCGCGCCGTATCGGCGATGAGTGGCCAGATCACCTCGGGTGGATTCTTGAAATGCCAGGACCAGCTTCTACTTTGGGGCGCGCTCATGCCATTTTCCCGGCTGCACTGCTCTTGGCTGCCATGTTCTGGATGACCGTATTCTCGGGTCATGTTACGGCCCATTATCGGCGCCGGATCACTCAATGATCAAGTCGCCTTCGTCAGCTTCGGGATATGTGTTTTTTGACTTAGCTTTTCTTTTTTGAAGAAATCTTCTTGAGATCTGGCTCATTCAGCAATGTCTTGGCGGCCTCACGAGCTGCCTGTGCATTCTTAGCGTCGACGGTTGGAAAGGCAAGGTCGAGCTCTTGCAGTGCCTCTACAGCGATGCGCGCCACCACCAGGCGCGCGAAGGGTTTGTCATCCGCGGGAACGACGAACCAGGGCGCGGTTTTGCTCGCCGTCGCTTTGATCGCCGCCTCGTAAGCCGCTTGAAAATCGGGCCAGCGCGCGCGGTCGCGCAGATCGTCCGGTGAGAACTTCCATATCTTGTCCGGATCTTCAATCCGCGCCAGCAGCCGTTTCTTCTGCTCTTCCCGTGAGATATTGAGAAAAATCTTGCGCAGAACGATGCCGTTGCGCGTCAGATAATTTTCGTAATTGCCGATATCGTCG
This sequence comes from uncultured Dongia sp., assembly GCA_964408245.1. GTDB lineage: Bacteria > Pseudomonadota > Alphaproteobacteria > Dongiales > Dongiaceae > Dongia. The sequence goes on from CAYOYT010000012.1 coordinate 695, forward strand.
AGGCGGTCCTCCCAAATGCTCTTGCCGACCACCTTCTTCGGCAGACGCTGGCCATCGAGGAACTGCGGATAGACACGTACCGCCACCACCTCCTCGTAATAGGAGCGGTTGAAGATGCCGATACGGCCGCGCCGTGGCAGGACCTGCGAACAGCGCCATAGGAAATCATGTTCGAGTTCGGCCCCGGCCGGCGCCTTGAATGAGGCTACGTCGACGCCCTGTGGATCGATCCCCGACATCACATTCTTGATGGCGCCATCTTTGCCCGAGGCATCCATGCCCTGGAGGATCAGCAGCAACGACCAGCGACCTTCCGCATGCAGGCGTTCCTGCAGGCTGGAAAGATGCTTGCTGCAATCCTTGAGCAATGCCTCGTTAGGGTCCTTGTCGATGGCGCGGTCGATGGGCGAGGTGGGGAAATCCTTTAGCCGGAAACCTTTCCCGGTGGTGACGCGATAGGGCGCAATGAGATCGGTCAACTCGGCATGTCGCTCATCCATACCGTCGATGCTCTTCATCTTCTTCTTGGTCATTTTCATGGCGCACCACCTTATTACTTTGTATCGATCAGGCTGTAATCCGTCACAACAGCCATCAGCCTTGAATTGTTGCCAGAAAAATCACCTTCGATTAGACACAGCTCACCGAGACGCTGGTATGAACCTGTTTTTCCCAGTGCGTTGCGCACATGTGTTGTCTGCGATCAAGGAAGATTACCGAAATATCGCGCGGCGAAATCTTGCGGCGAGCCTAGCCGAGCCTTTGGCCTAGTGATAGTGTCCGGCTTCAATTCGGAGCCCAAATGCGTTCGTTGCACCATTTCTCGCTTCAGCCGCAATCGCGCCGCATACGTATTCAGTTGCGCGAAAAAAAGCTCGATTTCGATCCCGTCGCCGAAAAACCATGGGAGCGGCGCGAGGGATTGCTCGTCCTCAATCCAGCTGGCGAGACGCCAGTCTTGGTCGAGGAGAACGACATCGTTATTACCGGCGCTTATGCGATCGGCGAGTATCTCGAAGAAGCCTATACCGAAACGCTTTTACTGGGCCGCTCGTTGGCACAGCGGGCTGAAGTGCGCCGTCTCGTCGCCTGGTTCGATGGCAAGTTCGAGCGCGAGGTGACGCAAAATCTGCTGTTCGAGAAGATGGTGAAACGATTGGTCGGTCAGGGCGGCCCGGATTCGGGCGCCATTCGTGCTGGCAAAGCGAATATCCGCATCCATTTGGATTACATCGCCTGGCTCGCCGACCGCCGTAACTGGTTGGCGGGCGAGGATTTTAGCCTCGCCGATGTCGCCGCCGCGGCCCAGATTTCTGCGATCGACTATTTGGGCGATGTTGCCTGGGAGCAGCACCGCGAGGCCGCGGAATGGTATGCGCGGGTCAAATCTCGCCCAAGTTTCCGCCAGATTTTGGCCGATACCTGGCCCGGCACTCAGCCCCCACCCCATTACGCCGATCTCGATTTCTAAGAATTTGGCTCCCAGCCATCCCCTCGCCATCCCCCCTCGCCATCCCTGGGTTTGCGTCTTAGGCGGCCTGATCGGCGCTGGCCAAATGACCATAGAGCGACAGCATGCTATCGATCATCTGCAGGCGGTCGGCGCGCTGCCGTACATTATCGATGACCTGGGGCGTGCGTGCCTCCCGCTCGTCGAGGGGCAGTGACAGCGCGTCCCGAATGGCCCAGCCCAGCGCCATGGCATCGCCCGGTGGGGTGAGCCAGGCCATGGAGGAGCCGTCCAGCACCTCGCGCGTGTAGAGAAAATCGCTTGCCACCACCGGGCGACCCAGAGCCTGTGCCTCGATGATGACCCGATTGTAGGTCGCTGGTTCCAGATAGGGGGCGACGATCAAATCGGCGAGCATGAGCGCCGCCGCCATGTCCTTTATCTCATCGGCGATCAGCACGCGGTCCTGCAGCTGATGCAGCCCGATTTCCTTTACCAGCTGCGTCCGGTAGATTCCGCCGTCATTTTCCGGGCCGACCAGGATACATCTGAGGTCGAGGTCGCGGATGAGGGCAAGGGCCTCGAGCAGCAGGGATTGTCCCTTGCTGCGGGCGAGGGCGGCGGGCGCCATGATCACCGGCAGATCGTCCGGCACGCGCCATTGATTGGCCAGCTGCACCACACGGGAAGCTGTCACTTGCGCCGGATCAAAACGGGAAAGATCGATGCCGTAAGGCACCACGCTGAGGCGGTTTCCAAGACTGGGAATCGTCCGCGCGATCTCTTCAGCCGTGGCGTGCGACAATGTCACGACAAGGTCGGATTCGGCAAAGGCTGCCAAGGTCTTTTTCGACAAGGCCGCCACACGCGCCGGTCCATCATGGAAGGTGGTCACCAGCCGCGCGCCGGATTTCTTGGCGGCGCCATGGCCGATGACGGCAAGGCTAGCGCTCTGGGCATGGATGATCCCAATTTCGTTCTCGGTCACGAACCGTGCGAGGCGGCGCGTCACGTTGAAAGTGGTGACCGGATTGCGGCTGGCGAATTTCATCTCAACCGCCTGCACACCCAAGCGCGACAGCTCATGGGTCGCGACCAGGGCCTGCTCATAACCGATAAAGGCGCGCCCACCGGCCGCCGTCACTGCGCCGCTAAATTCCAGCGCCAGACGTGATGCGCCGTCCGTGCCGAGATACGGCACCAGCTGTAAAATGCCAGGTGCCTTTCGATCCACGTCGTGGCTGGTGTAGATAGGGGGGTCGGAAATGGTGTCGATTGACATCTCTTATCCGGGGAGATCTTCGCCGATGCAGTCCATTAAGAACCCTCAGGTGACCCACAATTCGCTTGGGCGGCCATCATTATCAGTGAGCGGCGCCGGATTGCAAGCGTCAGCGCTGCCCCTATCGAAACAGGTCGTGGCGAAACTGTCCTCGAAACAGGCCCTGCCGCCACGGGCGACTCACGATCGCGTGATGGTGTCCATGAGCCTCGAACCACAGAGATTGCCGCTCGCCAGCGGTGGATATCTTGCCTATCACCGGCGTAATCTTGCCGCTAACGACCATGAAGCCGGTGGCGTCAATACGCTCACTGCACCGCCTGGCATTGTCTTCCTGGGTGGATTCGCCTCCGACATGACCGGGACCAAGGCGATGGCACTCGATGCCTATTGCGCCGCAACAGGTCGCGCCTTCGTGCGTTTCGATTATCGTGGCCATGGCCAATCTTCCGGCCGATTCACCGACGGCACGATCAGCGCTTGGCGCGACGATGCGTTGACGATCATTGATCGCCTGACGGTGGGGCCGCAGATTCTGGCGGGCTCGTCGATGGGCGGCTGGTTGATGCTGCTGGCGGCCTTGGCGCGGCCCGACCGCATTCATGCTTTAGTAGGGCTTGCGCCCGCCCCGGATTTCACGGAGGAGTTGATGTGGCAGACCATGGACGCCGCGATGCAGCAACAGCTGATGACGCAAGGCCGTATCGAGGAGCCGAGTGCCTATAATGAGGATCCTTACGTCATCACGCGCGATTTGATCGAAGACGGCCGCGCTCATCTTCTGCTATCCGGCGCCATTCATATCGACCGTCCGGTGCGGCTCATTCATGGCCAGAGCGACGAAGACGTCCCTTTCAGCGTGTCGCTGCGCCTTGCCAATCACCTGATAACGCGCGATGTGACGGTTTCGCTGGTGAAGGATGGCGATCATCGCCTTTCCCGACCCCAGGATATCGAACGCCTGATACTCGCCATCGAGGAAGTTTCGTGAGGGGCCTTCCCTAAAATCCCGCATCGAACAGTGAGGTCAATCCCACGCGATAATTGGGAAAGGCCAGAGAAAAGCCCAGCTCTTCCTTGATGCGGTTGTTTCGAACGCGCTTGTTGTCGTCATAAAAACTGCGCGCCGTGGGCGAGAGATCTGCCGTGGCGTAATCCACCAAGGGCGGCGGTGTCACTCCAAGAAGCTCGCAGGCATAGGTGACCACCTCGGCGGGCGGGGCTGGGTCGTCATCGCAGACGTTATAAGCCGCGCCATCACGCGGCTGCGCCATCGAGGCCATCAATACCGAGGCTATATCGGCGACATGAATGCGGCTGAAAACCTGGCCAGGCTTCACTACACGTCGCGCGCGACCCGCGCGGACGCTGTCGAGTGCCGAGGAACCGGGACCGTAAATGCCGGCAAGGCGAAAGAGATGGGCTGGCTTGGGCAAGGCCGTCCAGGCCTGTTCCGCCATCAGCCGTCTCAAGCCACGCGCGCCGCTGGGTTGCAACGGGCTCGTTTCGTCCACCCAGGCACCGTTACAATCGCCGTAAACGCCGGTCGTCGACAAATAGCCGATCCAACCGAGAGGCGAGCCATTGGCAATTTTGGCCGCAATTTCCACGCCGTGGCAATCGATAACCGGGTCGCCCCGATCGTCGGGCGGGACCGAGGCCAGAAGATCGGTAACGTCGGCCAGCTTTTGGCCCAGATCCATCAGGGGCCGGTCGCGATCGAAAAGATACGCCTCGATGCCGTGCGCCTTGAGTGCCGCCTGCTTTTGCGCCGAACGGCAGGTCCCAGAAATGCGCCAACCGCGCGCCAGCAAGCGCTCGGCAAGTGTCACGGCCGAGAAGCCTAAGCCGAAACAAAAGAGATGCCCGCTTTCCAGCGATCTTTGCCGAGAATTCGCCACGCGTTTCACATCCTCTTGATCGAGCTTGCAAAATGCCGCCCAGGATTCCATCAATCCCGTCCTAACAACCGGCGGCGGAAACATCAACCATGCGGCTTCATGTGATTTTGGCAGGATTTCTGTCGGCGGCTATGGCGGCCCTACCAGCCAACGCTCAAGAAAAGCTCACCAGCGCGGAAAACGAGCAACAATATAATGCTTGCTGGGCGTTGGTCGACCGCAACGCGACCGAAGCGCTGGAAAGCGCTGTGCAATGGGAAAGGCAAGGCGGCGGCGATGCGGCCCTGCATTGCCAAGCGCTGGCCATGATCGGGCTCAAGCAATATGAAGACGCGGGCGTGCTGCTGGAGCGTATTGCCGAGACGATGCCGCAAGTAAAGGCACCGATCGCCTCCGAGGTCTTCGGTCAGTCTGCTTATGCCTGGATGCTGGCCGGCAAGAGCCAGCGTGCCTTGCACGATCTCAACCAGGGTCTCACATTAAGTCCCAAAAATGTCGAATTGCTGATCGACCGAGCGCGACTCTATGGTGAAAGTGGCATGTATTTCGAATCTCTCGACGATCTCAATGTCGCTGCCGATATTTCGCCCAAGCGCCCTGATATTTATGCCTATCGTGCATCAGCCTATATCTCGCTTTCGCAGCTCGATATTGCTGCCGACAATCTCGACCAGGCATTGCTGATCGCGCCCGACTTTCCTCAGGCACTGCTGGAACGCGGTCGCCTTCACGCCCTGAATGGTGAGCAGGAAGAAGCGCGCAAGGATTTCATGCGTGTCCTGTACATCGCCCCCAAAACCGACGTCGCCGGCGCGGCGCAGGAACAGCTCGAGAAGCTAGATCTGAAAGCGGAATAGCCCCTAATCTAAAAATAGATGTCTCATTCGTTCTCCTCGGTCGATCTCTCTCTTGCTCTTGGCAGCATGACGCCGCGAGAAAAAGCGGTCGTTTGGCTGCTGCAGGGCGCGCGGCTCGGCGACAATCAACAGGTTCTGGCATTGGGTGCGGCGCTCGAGGCGCGTTTCGGCTGGCGCATGGTGGTGAAGCAGTTGAAATTCGAGCGCGTACCGGTGCCGGGCAGCCATCCGGCAGATGGCATCAGCCATGTGAAGCTGAACGAAAGCAGTCCCATTCACGCCACGCCAGCTGATCCCTGGCCTGATGTTATTATCTCGGTCGGTCGCCGCGCCGCGCCGGTGGCGCGCTGGATCAAGATGCAGAACGCGCCCTTCGCGATCCATGTGCAACTCGGGCGCTTTCAGGATCCCTATGAGACCGTCGATCTTCTGGTGACGACGGCGCAATATGGCCTGCCGGGTGCCAGAAACGTGCTGCAACTGAGCCTGCCTATCAACTCCCGCAAGCCAGATGCGCTCGCCAGAGCCGCTACCGCTTTCGCGCCGCTTTTCGATGAGGTGACACAGGCCTCGATTGGCGTGCTAGTCGGCGGCCCGTCGAGCCCTGTCAAATTCAGTGCCAAGGATGGCGAAAGACTGGCGCGCGAGGCGCTTGTCTATGCTGCGAAATCTGGGGCGCGACTTCTTATCGCCACCTCGCCGCGGACGCCGCCTGAGGTGGTTGAGTATTTCTCGGCCATGCTGCAATCACCACACATGCTTTTTCCCTTCGCGCCGGGCCTGGGCGAGCGCAATCCCTATCCAGCGCTGCTCGCGTGCTGCCAATCCTTCATTGTCACCAATGACAGTGTTTCAATGGTGGCCGATGCTGTGCTCACTGGCCGCGAGGTCAGAGTGTTCGACCTTCCTATTACCAAACCACGGACACTTTGGCGGCCCAGTTGGCCAATTTCATCCTGGGTCGGCCGCCGCCGCAACCAGCGCCTGGCGCGCGGCGCGCGGAGCGACGTCTTGGATCGCTGGTTCGAGGCGCATGTGCGCAGAGCCCGCGCTCAGCCGGTGCGCTACGTCCCCATCATCATGACACGGTTGCTGAAAGACCGTCATGTGGCGTTGATGAGCGATCCCGAACCACCGCGAACTGATCTCGCGGAATTGGTCGCGGGCGAGCTCGACCGGGTGGTCGCTCGCATCTTGGCGTTGCTGGCCGACCGCCGTGCCGAGGCTCTGCGCCAGAGCTTGGCCGGGCTTGACCGACCGGCGCTTCACCGGAGACTTGACTCCGGCTTGATCGAGGGCGGGAGCCAAGCACTTTCACCCGATGTTGATGCATGTCTCAATCTACCGCCCTCGCCTAAGCCTGAGCGTTAGGCAGGCCTTAGCGTTCGCGACCGACCAGCTGATAGAGCAACATCAAGATAACGCCCACGGTTGCAAAGCCCGCGCCAGCCAAGGTAACGGCATCATTTTCCAGCAGCAGATGGCCCGCCATGGCTATCGCAGCGCCGAAGATGACGTCAAATCCCAGAACTGCCATGACCATGAAATTATTTCGGCGTTGGCGGAGGGCGTTGTCGACCGCTGGCGCAGAAGTATGTGCCGGCAGCGATGGGCTTGATTCGACAGTGTTTTCTGACCGATGTGGCGCTTTTCCCATGCCTTCGATATTAACCGATTTGGACGGAGGTGCGATAGGGTGGTGACGAACGATACCCGACTAATTCAGTCAGAATAGGGTCGAGTCCTCGCGTGACACTGCCTTAATCGTTAAGATTCCTGCGAGGTCGATCTTGCGCGCCCCACCGAACCGCCTATATATCCCCTTGAAACCCATGCCTAAGGTCCGATCGCCTCGTAAGCGATCCAACCATTGGCATTTCTGATCCGTCTGTGTCGTTGCAAAAGTCGGGGATCCCCAAACGAGGGTGCTTCGCTTGAGAAGGCCCAAAGAGCGGGATTTGCCGCAAGAAAGGATGACTACCATGGCAAAAGTTATCGGTATCGATCTCGGTACGACCAATTCCTGCGTCGCCGTTATGGAAGGCAAGGATATAAAGGTCATCGAGAATGCTGAAGGTGCTCGCACCACTCCCTCGATGGTTGCTTTTACTGAGTCTGGCGAGCGTCTCGTCGGCCAGGCCTCCAAGCGTCAGGCCGTAACAAATCCCGAAAATACGCTCTTTGCTATCAAACGCCTCATCGGCCGCCGTTTTGACGATCCGATGACGAATAAGGACAAAGACCTCGTCCCGTACAGGATCGTCGGTGGCGACAATGGCGATGCCTGGGTCAACGCTCAGGGCAAGAATTATAGCCCCAGCCAGGTTTCGGCCTTCATTCTTGGCAAGATGAAAGAAACGGCTGAAGCCTATCTCGGTGAGAAGGTGACACAGGCCGTTATCACTGTTCCCGCCTACTTCAACGACAGCCAGCGCCAAGCCACCAAGGATGCCGGTAAGATCGCTGGCCTTGAAGTGCTGCGCATCATCAACGAGCCGACGGCGGCAGCCCTTGCCTATGGCATGGACAAGAAGAACGGCGGCGTTATCGCGGTCTACGATTTGGGCGGCGGTACGTTTGACGTCTCGGTGCTCGAGATCGGTGACGGCGTGTTCGAGGTCAAGTCGACCAATGGCGACACCTTCCTCGGTGGTGAGGATTTCGATGCGCGCATCATCGATTATCTCGCCGAAGAGTTCAAAAAAGAAAACGGCATCGATCTAAAAAAGGACAAGTTGGCTCTGCAGCGCCTTAAGGAGGCTGCGGAAAAAGCGAAGATTGAGCTTTCTTCAGCGATGCAGACCGAAGTCAATCTGCCCTTCATCACGGCGGATGCGACGGGGCCGAAGCATCTCATCATTAAGCTGACGCGCGCCAAGCTCGAAGCTCTGGTCGATGACCTGATCGAACGCACCATGGAGCCGTGCCGGAAAGCACTGAAGGATGCTGGCCTCAAATCTTCCGAGATCGGTGAGGTGATTCTGGTTGGCGGCATGACCCGCATGCCCAGGATTATCGAAAAGGTGAAGGAGTTCTTTGGCAAGGAGCCCAACCGCTCTGTGAACCCGGACGAAGTCGTTGCCATTGGTGCCGCCATCCAAGGCGCGGTGCTGAAGGGCGACGTGAAGGATGTGCTGCTGCTCGACGTGACCCCGCTATCGCTGGGCATCGAGACCTTAGGTGGCGTTTTCACACGCCTTATCGATCGAAATACAACGATTCCGACGAAGAAATCGCAGGTCTTCTCGACTGCCGAGGATGGTCAGACCGCGGTCACGATCCGCGTCTTCCAGGGCGAGCGTGAGATGGCCGCGGATAACAAGATCCTTGGTCAGTTCGATCTTGTTGGCCTTCCGGCCGCACCACGTGGTGTACCGCAGGTCGAAGTCACTTTTGACATCGACGCCAATGGCATCGTCAACGTGTCGGCGAAAGACAAGGCGACTGGTAAGGAGCAGCAGATCCGCATCCAGGCTTCAGGCGGCCTCTCGGACGGCGACATCGATAAGATGGTCAAGGATGCCGAGGCGCATAAGGCTGACGACGAAAAGCGCAAGAAGCTGGTCGAGGCGCGTAACCAGGCCGACGCTCTCATTCACAATGCCGAGAAGCAGGTGAAAGATGCGGGCGACAAGGTTGCCGAGGCCGACAAGGCTCTGATCGAAACCGCTGCTGCCGATCTCAAATCGGTGAAGGACGCGGATGACGTCACGGCCATCGAGGCGAAGACGCAAGCTTTGACCGAAGCGCTGATGAAGGTTGGTGAAGCGCTCTATAAGGCGCAAGGTGGTGCCGAAAGTGGGGCCACGGGGGCTGACAGCGCCAGCAACGATGCTGGTCCGCAAGGTGGCGACGAAAAGGTCGTCGATGCCGATTTCGAGGAAGTGGATGAGCGCAAGGGCAAAAGCGCCTAACCGCCCTTAGAAAGGCAAATGAGCATAGAGAGGTCGGTCCCAGTATCTTGGTGGTACAGGTTCCGGCCTCTCCCTTTATCCAAAGAACAACGTTCAAGACGATTGCAAGATGAAGCGTGATTATTACGAAACGCTGGGGGTCGAAAAGGGCGCCGATGCTGATTCCCTGAAGAAGGCCTTTCGTAAAAAGGCGATGGAGTATCACCCCGATCGCAATCCCGGAAATGCCGAGGCGGAAGCGAAGTTCAAGGAATTGAACGAAGCCTATGACATCCTCAAGGATGAGCAAAAGCGCGCTGCCTACGATCGCTTCGGTCATGCGGCTTTTGAGAACGGTGGCGCTGGCGGTTTCCGTGGCGCCGGCGGTTTTGATTCCGGCGGGTTTGCCGACATCTTCGACGAAATGTTCGGCGACTTCATGGGCCGGCGCGGCGGCGGTGGTCAGGGCCGTGGTCGTGGTTCCGATCTGCGCTTTAACATGGAGATCACGCTCGAGGACGCCTATCACGGCAAACAGAGCACCATTCGTGTGCCAAGCTCAATCCAATGCGAGGATTGCCGCGGGACCGGCGGCGAGAAGGGTGCGCAGCCGATCAGCTGCCCTGCCTGCCATGGTCACGGTAAGGTGCGCGCGACCCAAGGCTTCTTCACCATCGAGCGCAGCTGCCAGCATTGCGGCGGCGCCGGAAAGGTGATCGAGAAAGCGTGCAAGACCTGCCACGGTTCGGGCCGCACGGCGAAGGAAAAGACGCTGCAGGTCAATGTGCCCCCGGGTGTCGAAGAAGGCACGCGCATTCGCCTCGCCGGCGAAGGCGAGGCCGGCATGATGGGTGCCCCCGCTGGCGATCTTTATATTTTCCTCAGCTTGAAACCGCATCGCCTTTTCGAGCGCGACGGCGCCAACATCCATTGCCGCGTGCCCATCGCCATGACAACGGCCGCCCTTGGTGGACATATCGAAATCCCGACTGTTGATGGCAGCCGTGCCAAGGTAACCGTGCCCAATGGCGCCCAAACTGGTCAGCAATTCCGTCTGAAAGGCAAGGGTATGTCGGTGCTCAGGAGTCAGGCGCGCGGCGACATGTATGTCGAGCTCACTATCGAAACGCCGGTTAATCTGAGTAAGAAGCAAAAGGAGTTGCTGTCGCAATTCGAAGCTGAAGGCCAGAAGCAGAAGCAGGGAAGCCATTCTCCACAAAGCGATGGTTTCTTCGCGCGCGTTAAGGAATTTTTCGACAGCGCGAAGGATTAGGGGAAGCGAAGGGTTAAGGTTCGGCGGAAAGATTGACCTGAAGGAATTACACCTATTGGCTGTGCCCCACGCTTTGGATATGCTGTCTCCGATGTCGCCGCGTTTACCATGACCTGTTGCCCCTGCCCGTGAACCTCGTCTAGATTTCATGCGACATTGGTTCAGGGGGATTTAAAGGTGGGGAAGACGCAGGCAAAGCGGCCGACGGTTAAGGCTACCACTAAGACAACATCTCATTCAGCGGCCAAACAGGCGGTGGCAAAGGCACCAGCGCCAAAGGCCAAGCCATCGCCGGACAAGGGAAAAGCAACAAAAGTTGAGCCGCCGAAGGTGAACCCGTCGGCGAAATCGACCCCGCCCCTGAAGTCCACGCCCCCGAACCTCCCGGCTGTTAAACAGCTGCCTGGGAAACAGATGCCCGGGAAACCGGCGCCTGTGAAGCCGGCACCCATAAAGTCCGTTCCTGTAAGGGCGATTCCTGAAAAAGCGGCGCCTGAAAAAGCGGCGCCTGCGAAAGCCAGCCCTGCGAAAGCCAGCCCTGAGAAAGCCAGCCCTGAGAAAGCGATCTCGGTCAAAGCTCCAGCTACTTCCGGTCCTAAGCCGAAGCGCCAGCTCAATGGCGCGATCAAAGTCGGCATTGCCGGCTGTGCCGGCCGCATGGGTCAGATGCTGCTAAAAATGCTGTCTCAGGCACCCGGCGTCCTGGTCGTTGGCGGCACCGAGCGCAAGGGCTCGCCGGCTCTTGGCATGGATCTAGGCGCTCTTGCCGGCACAGATCCGTTCGGTATCACGGTGAATGATGATGCAGCGGGCCTGTTTGAGAGTGCCGATGTGGTGATCGATTTCACCAACCCATCGGCTACCGCGCTTCATGCCGGGTTTGCTGCCAAGGGTGCGACGGCCCATGTCATCGGCACGACGGGGCTCGATTCCGACCAGCAGGCGGCGGTTGCGCGCGCCGCTCAAAGAGCGCCGATCGTCATGGCCGCCAACATGTCACTGGGCGTCAATCTGCTGGAACAGGTGATTGAGCAGATGGCGCGCATCCTCGATTCCGACTGGGATATTGAGATTGTCGAAATGCATCACCGCCAGAAGGCCGATGCGCCGTCCGGCACCGCCCTCATTTTGGGCGAGGCGGCGGCGCGGGGGCGCGGCACGACGTTGCGCCGTGTCGCCAAGCGCGGTCGCGACGGCCAGACGGGTCCCCGTGCCAAGGGCGAAATCGGTTTTGCCGCCATCCGCGGCGGCGATGTCGTGGGCGATCATACGGTGATCTTCGCCGTCGATGGCGAACGCGTCGAGGTCACCCATAAGGCATCAAACCGGGAAATCTTCGCTCGCGGCGCCGTCAAAGCGGTCCTCTGGGCCGCTGGTAAGGCACCTGGTCTCTACACGATGAAAGATGTGCTGGGCTTCAGCATCGCCGGCGCACCGACAAACGCGCAATAACGTAGTATTGCCAGATCAAACGCGGGGATACGCTGATTAGTTCAAAGTCGAAGAGGGATGTGTGACCAAGACTCGTCTGCCTATTTCCAGCGGGCCTTGGCCGGCCCACGCCTTTGATAATAATGGCAAATTCGCCTACCGTGATTATCCCGTCGTGATGATGAAGTCCGCCGAGACATTCTCAATGCAAAGGTCAGCCAATTCCCAGCCCGTAAGCTAAATTTTAATAAATTCCGTTCTATGAAGCCTATTAGACGTCGAAAGCGACAGGCGACATATCGCAGCCGGCACATCTTTGATTGCTAACGGGGGCATTCAAACAAGCAGACTACACTGTTAATCTTAATAAAATTCGAAACCAATACGCAATCACTTGCGTCTCAAGGGACGTCGGATGCGACAGCTGTCCGCGTCTGCTGAAAAAGTGGCGACCCAAAGCTTTAAGGTTGCCGGAAAAAATCGGATAAAAATTGTAAAAGGGGGCAGCAATGCCGACGCGTAACGCCGGGCTATCAACTATTCTTTTATCGGGTACATTTCTTGCGAGCCTGGCTGGCTTCACCCTCCTCGCACCACAATTGGCCAGCGCTCAGTGCGTCCCTAACCCCGTTAACGCGAATAACCAGCCGGTTAATTGCGCCGGTATCGAACCTAATGGCCTACAGAACGGTGGCAACGCTGGGACAATTGTGACTGTCCAGGACGGGGCCATTATTAACGCGCCTGTGCTGGTTGGCCTCGATTTGCTGCAAGGCAGTACCGTAGATATGTTTGGAAACAGTGTGATCAATGCGAATGGACCCGCGGGAATAGTCATCAATGGCGGGAACGGTATCATTAATATGCATGATGACTCCCGTATCAATGGTCTTGGAGCAGGCACATTCGGCATTATGCTGAACGGCGATAACAATCAGATCTTCCTTAACGACAGAGCTTCAATCGACACATCGAATCCCAATATTATTAGCGGTAACAACAATTCTCTGGTGATTTCGCGTGATGCAATTGTGTCAAGCTTCGCCTCCTCGATACAGTTCAGCAATGGCTCAAATTCACTGAGCAACTCGGGTACGATCATTAGTCAATTTGGGTTTGGAATTCTTGGCGACAATGGCGCAGGCAATTCGGATACAATTGTCAATTCGGGAACGATCAGCAGTGGCCCTGGAGTAGCAGCTATCGATTTGGTAGGTGGTAACGATTTTCTGACTCTCGACACTGGCTCTGTGATTAATGGTGACATAGATGGTGGCGCAGATTTAGATCAGCTGACGCTTGTGGGAAGCGGCAGCGAGGACAATGTCTTTCTCAATTTCGAAAACGCTTTGATGAATGGTGACGATTGGTCACTTAGCGGCGATAGCATCTTCAATAACGCCATCGCGATTATCCAAGGCAGACTTGGCATCGATGGCAACATCACTGTGATGGGGGCGGGTCTTACCAGTGTTAACCCGAATGGCATCCTCGGTGGGTCAGGGCAGTTAAATAGTCCTACTGTCAACAGCACTGGTACGATCGCGCCTGGTCCCAGTGGTGGCGTGGGTGTGCTTACCGTGGTGGGAGTTCTCAACCAAACGGGTGGTGCATTCGATATCGACTTCGGTCAGGACGGCCTCGATCTTCTTAACCTCACGAATGCTGGTAGCATTCTCAATCTAAATAACGCTCCGACCATCAACGTCACGGCGCTGGACGGTGTCGGCAGCGTCAGTGGCATCTTCGCACACGCAGATGGCGGTATTAACGGCGCCGTTGGAACGGTGAACTTTCAAGGCAATGGCGGCGCAACCGTTTTCCAGCAAGACGCCAACAATCTTCGCCTTGTGGCCGTCGACGGAACGCAATTGGTTGCCGGCGATGCAGCGGGTCAGCAAGCAGGTCTCGATTACCTTGAGACTGTTTCTGGCATGCAGCTGAGCGAAAGCCGCAGCGTTGATCGCGGCGGTCGTCACATCTGGGCGCGCGGCTTTGGTCACTTTAGAGATGAAGAAGCACGGGACGGCAACCAGGCGTATGATACGCGCACGGCTGGCACGGCCTTCGGCGGCGACTTTGAAGTTGTCGATGGTCTCAGCCTCGGTGGCAGCCTTGGCTATGCCAACACTCAGTCTGAAGTGGCCTTTGACACCGCCGAAACGCAGATCGACGGCGAGTTCGCAGCTGTTTATGCCCGCTACGAAATCGGTCAGTTCTTCGTCAGTGCGACGGCCAGCGGCGGACTCCAGCAATTCGAGGTGTCACGCGAGATGGTGACACGCGATTCGGCGACCAGTTCGGACCGGGATACGGCAGAAGCTGAAACGGATGGTCATGTGGTCGGCGGCAATGTGCAGTTCGGCGCCAATTTTGATTTTGGCCAAGGCTGGCGTATCACGCCGAGCGCTGGTGCGTCCTATCAGCACCAATCGATCGACGGTTATCGCGAAAGCGGCGCCGATCGCGGCAATGTCGAGATCGAAGATCATGAAAGCGACGTGCTGCGCCTCAATGCACAGCTCAGCCTCGGCAAGACCATCGAGCTCAGTGGCTTCTCGCTGACACCACATGTCAGTGCTGGTGTCGTCCGCCAGATCAATTATGGCGGCACGGCGAAGGGCACGTTCAGCGATGGGACCGAATTCGAGGTCGCTTTGCAGGATGACGATCAGGTCATGGGCACGGCGGGCGCCGGTATTGATGTCGGTATCGCCAACGGTGTTGGCATATCGCTCGATTATCAAGGCATGTATGCGGGTGACACGACGGATCACGCTGTGATCGGTGGCCTCTCCCTTAAGTGGTAATGTTCTAAGAGACAAATCTGCCGCCCCTATCTCTTCATGGGAGAGGGGCGGCAGAATATTTCGGCGGATGGCGAGCTAAGCCTGCCGCAATCTTGGCAAAGCCAGTCCCGCCAAGATTAATGCCAGTGCCACCACAGCATTGATGCCTGGCACTTCCCCATAGCCAAAATAGCCCCATCCTAAGCCCATGACAGGCACCAGGAAGTTGTTGCTCGAGGCGAAGCTCGCACCCGTTCGGCGCATCAACGTGAAAAATAGCCAATTGCCGAAGGCTGTCGAGAGCAGCCCCAGCCAAAGAACCGAAAAGATCGCTGGCTCGTTAAGCGTTAACACCCAGGGCCGGTCGAGGACAAGCCAGAGCGGCGCCAGGGTGACGAAGCCCAGTGCCAAGATGATGCCGACCGTCATCTCCGATCCCATCTGTGGCAAGCGCCGCGCGGTAACGCCGTAGAAGGTGTAAGAGAGACAGCCACCCAGGATCGCCATCTGACCGATCACTTGAGCACCCAGGCCTTGCAGCGCATCGACACCGACCAGCACGACGACACCGGCGAAACCGCACAGCACGCCTATGATCTTTGATGCTGTCAGCTTTTCATCATGCGTCATGAGATGCGCCAGGATCAGCACCAGCAGCGGGATAACCGCCATCAGAATGGCGGCGAGCTGCGAGGGTGTGAATTGCTCACCCCAGCCGATCAGAAAGAAGGGCAATGAATTGCCGATAATGCTGAGGAAGACGAGCTTGCCCCAAAGTGCCAGCCCACCCGGCCGCTCGACCGACGCGGGGAAAGACGGGAATTGTTGCCCGCGCAGTTTTGCGACAATGAGCAAGACGATGGCACCGATGCCGATGCGCAAGGTGGCAAGAGTCAAAGGCGGCACACCATTCTCGACCGCGATCTTGATGAAAAGAAAAGACGAGCCCCAGACCAATCCCAAAATGAGAAGCAGGCAAAATTCGGGAAGGCCCGGATGGCGTAAGGCAGGTGCTGCGTGTTGCGTGGTCATGGATTGCTCATTGCTTCTTATCTGTCACCTTCGGGCCATGCCCGGGATGACGTTTTCATGGAAGGCTATGCCAATTGATCAAACGACCTGGGCGTCGACATAACCGCCATCACGCTGACGTTTGAGCGCACGGATAAGCTCGCCGGCAAAATCGCGGCGCTCGGGTTCGGACAGGAAGGAACCGATCTCAATCTCTTTGCCGTGGCTGCGCAGGTAAAGTGTATTGTCGACATCAGCCGCGCGCGTGAGGACCACCTGCAGCCAATAGGGCTGCAGCGAAAAGGCCTGAAAACGACCCTTGGCGTCGATGCGTTCGATGATCAGGCGATCGGGAAACAGGCGCAGGCGCTCAGCTCGGCGGTC
>CAYOYT010000013.1:0-16459 GCA_964408245.1 uncultured Dongia sp.
GGCAAAGCATCAGCGGCGAGATAACGCTCCATGGCAAGGTCGTCGATGTCAGCACCATCCAAAAAGCCATGGAGAACGGCATCGCTTATGTGACCGAGGACCGCAAGAATTACGGCCTAATCCTCATTGAGGACATCAAACGCAATGTGACGTTGGCGAACCTCAAAGCTGTCTCCAAAAATGCCGTTATTGATGACGGCCGAGAGCTCTCTATCGCCAGCAAATTCCGCCGCGATCTCAATATCCGCTGCTCCAGTGTCTTCCAACAGACCGTCAATCTGTCCGGCGGCAACCAGCAGAAAGTCGTGCTGAGCAAATGGCTCTTCACCGAGCCGGAAATCCTGATCCTCGACGAGCCCACCCGCGGCATTGACGTGGGCGCCAAATACGAAATCTATTCGATCATCAACGCCCTTGCCGATGCCGGCAAAGGTGTCATAGTCATTTCCTCAGAAATGCCAGAGCTGCTCGGCATCTCGGATCGTATCTATGTGATGAACGAAGGTCGCATGGTAGGCGAGATGCCGGCCAAGGAGGCGTCGCAAGAGAAGATCATGCGCGCCATTATGAAGTCATGGGAAGAATGAGATGAGTGAGCGCACAGCTCATGATGAGATGAAGGCGACGGCCAACCTATTGCGCTTCATCAAAAGCAACATCCGCGAATACGGTATGCTACTGTCACTGATCGTGATCATGGTCTTCTTTCAGTTGATGACCGGCGGAACACTGTTTAAGCCGCTTAATTTGACCAATCTTATTCTACAAAACAGCTACATCGTCATCATGGCGCTGGGTATGCTGTTGGTAATTGTGGCTGGGCATATCGATCTCTCCGTCGGGTCGGTCGTCGGCTTCATCGGTGCGGTGGCGGCCGTGCTAATGGTGCAATTCCATGTGCATTTTCTGATAACCGCCATGCTCTGCCTTATTCTCGCTGCTGTGATCGGCGCGGGTCAGGGATATTTTATCGCGTATCTCAAGATCCCATCCTTTATCGTGACACTGGCCGGCATGCTGGTCTTCAAGGGTCTGGCGCTCTACATCCTACACGGTCAATCGGTTGGCCCTTTCCCCAAGGACTTCCAGTTGCTGAGTTCCGGCTTCCTTGCCAACCCCTTGCCGGACATCGTGATCGCCGAGGCCGATCCCGCGACCAACCAAGCACGCATCGCCCTGCAGACTTTTTCTCTGCTGATCGGCGTGATCGTGACCGCTCTCGTCATGTATTTCAATTTTCGCGACCGACAGAACCAGTCGAAGTACGGCACGGCCGAAGAGCCAACGCTGTTTTTCATCGCCCGCAATGCTCTGATTGCCGCTGGTTTCGTACTGTTCTCCTATTTACTTGCCTCTTATAAGGGCCTGCCGAACGTGCTCGTCGTTATGTTCGCACTGATCGTGCTCTATGCCTTCGTCACGTCGTCGACGACGATTGGCCGACGTATCTATGCCCTGGGCGGTAATGAAAAGGCAGCGCGTCTTTCCGGCATTCGTACTGAGCGCCTGACCTTTCTCACTTTCACCAATATGGGTCTTCTCGCGGGGCTGGCGGGTCTGATTTTCGCCGCGCGCCTCAACACGGCAACACCCAAGGCCGGCCTTGGTTTCGAGCTTGACGTCATTGCCGCCGTCTTTATCGGCGGTGCGTCGGCCTCGGGCGGCGTCGGCAAAATCATCGGTGCTGTCATCGGTGCCTTTATCATGGGCGTTATGAACAACGGCATGTCGATTCTAGGGGTCGGTATCGACCTGCAGCAGGTTATCAAGGGGTTGGTGCTCCTGGCCGCCGTCTGCATCGACGTCTATTATAAAAAGAAATCCTAAAGGACCAACCTCATGCGCCTCATCCAATTCAGCCGCAATGGCCAGCGCGGTGTCGCGCGCATTGAAGGCGACAAAGCCATTACGGTCCCCCATGGCGCCAGCGTCATCGACCTCGCGCAATCGGCGCTGGCTGGCAATATCAAAAGTCTCGCTAACGAAGTCACGGCGCGGGGTGACGGTGAGCTGCTGGATTACGCGGCTCTCATCGCCGCCAATGCGCTGCTGATGCCGGTCGATCATCCCGATACGGCGCATTGTCTGGTGACGGGAACGGGTCTCACGCATCTTGGCTCCGCGGATACGCGCGACCAGATGCATCAGAAGATCGCGGGGGCTACTGAAGCCCTGACGGATTCAATGAAGATGTTCAAGATGGGCCTCGAGGGTGGCAAGCCACCAAAAGGACCAAATGGAGAGGACCGGCCCGGTGTCCAGCCCGAATGGTTCTATAAGGGCGATGGCACCTGTGTGACGCGGCCCGGGGCAGCGCTCGAATTCCCCGATTTCGCACTCGATGGTGGTGAGGAGCCAGAAGTAGCTGGCATCTATCTTATCGCCCCGGACGGCCAACCTTGGCGCCTCGGCTTTGCCATCGGCAACGAATATTCCGATCACGTGACCGAAAAGCAGAACTATCTTTATCTCGCCCATTCGAAATTACGCGCCTGCGCGGTGGGTCCGGAATTGCTCTTGGGCGATCTGCCGGAAAGCGTCGAGGGTGAGAGTCGTATTTGGCGCGATGACAAACTGCTGTGGAAGAAAGCCTTTGTGAGCGGTGAACAAAACATGTCGCACACCATTGCCAATCTCGAATTCCATCACTTCAAATATCGTCAGTTCCGCCGTCCGGGCGATCTCCATATCCATTTCTTCGGGACCGCGACCTTATCCGTGGCTGATGGCATCGTCACGCAGCCGGGCGATGTATTTGAGATCGAGGCACCGATTTTTGGTGCCCCCTTGCGTAATCCGCTGGGAGCTCAGACCAATGACGACTTTTCCATCGGCGGCGTGAAAAAACTCTGACACAGATGGCGCCCGCCTCACAATCTGGTCTCGCCCCAAATGCCATCTCCTGCATCGCCATCGATTGGGGCACCAGCAATCGCCGCGCCTGGGCATTGGGCATGAAGGGAGAGGTCCTCGTTGCCCGCGCCGATGATCAGGGCCTGCTCGCCATCCACAACCGGAACTTCGCCGAATCCCTGCAAAGTTTCGCTGGCGATTGGCTGACCAGCGGTGTGCCAGTCATCATGTCCGGCATGGTAGGCAGTCGTACCGGCTGGCGCGAAGCCCCCTATCTTGAGACCCCGGTCGACCTCACGCAGATCAGTCATCGTCTCACCGAGATCGCTGATTTCGCTGGCGGCATAGTGCGTATCGTCCCGGGTATCGCGCGCAACCAACCGCATGGCGGCGATGTGATGCGGGGCGAGGAATCCCAGATACTGGGCGCGCTGCTAACACGCGGCAAACGCGACGGCGTATTCCTGCTGCCCGGCACTCATGCCAAATGGGCGATCCTCAAGAATGGTATCCTCACCGATTTCCGCACCTATATGACCGGGGAGCTATTCGCGCAGCTGCGTCACAGCGGCAGCCTCTCGCAGGTCATGCCAGGACCAGCCGTGCCAGAACCAGCCGTGCCAGGACCAGCCGTGCCAGGACCAGCCGTGCCAGAAGCAGCCGTGCCAGAACCAGGCGTAGCCGAGAGCTTCGATGGCGCCGCCTTCGATCGCGGCTTTGCGGCAGCCAGCGCGCCGGGAGCGCCAGCGATCACGCATTTGCTTTTCACGGTACGTAGCCTGTCGCTTCTTGCGCACCTCAACCCAACGCAAGCGCCGAGTTATCTCTCCGGCCTCCTCATCGGTGCCGAGATAAAAGACGCGCTGGCTTGGCTCGAAACCCAGGCCGCCGGCCTGCACGTCACTGCCATCGGCTCGGCCAAGCTGCTCAAAACCTATGATCGCGCCGCCCGCCAGGTCGGTCTCTCGCTTGAACGGGTGGAAAGTGACGATATCCTACCGCCGGCCCTTTTCGCCATCGCGCGCGACGCGGGCCTGGTGCATGCGCCCGCTGGAGAAGCCTCATGATCGACCTTCGCGCCTGGCTTAGCGATGTGCCGTTGATAGCGATCTTGCGCGGCATTACGCCCGTCGATGCAGAGGGTGCTGTTGACACATTGGAAGCCGCTGGCTGGCGTGTGATCGAGGTACCCCTCAATTCGCCAGATGCGCTCGAAACTCTGCGGCGCATGGTGCGACACGCTGACGACCGGCTGCTGATCGGGGCCGGCACTGTGCTCAATGTGGCTGAGGTCGACGCCATCGCCGCGGCCGGCGCCAAGCTGATGGTCGCCCCCAATTGTGTGCCCGAGGTGATCCGCGCCGCCAAAGCAAAAGACCTAGTGGCCGCTCCCGGTGTTGCGACGCCGACCGAAGCTTTCACGGCCCTCAATGCCGGCGCGGACGCGCTGAAGATGTTCCCAGGTGAGTTGCTGCCGCCCAGTGCCGTCAAAGCGTGGCGTGCCGTGCTGCCGCCGCAGACGCTGCTTCTGCCAGTAGGTGGCATTGTCCCCGACAATATCGCCGCTTATGTGAAGGCCGGGGCCAATGGATTCGGGATCGGCACCGCGGTCTATAAGCCCGGCATGACGATGCCTGAGATGGCCGCACGTGCCCAGGCGCTGGCCCGCTCCTTCCGCAGCGCGCTGTGATCCGATGGCACGCGACACTTTTGACACGACGAGTGATGGCGCCATTGTCAGTAGAATTCGCCTCGAGGCGGGCGCACTCGCCTTAAGCGTCCTCACCCATGGCGCGCGTATTCACGATCTCACCTTCCAAGGCAAGCCCTGCGTCCTCGGTTTTCCCAACATTGCTGATTATCTTACCCATCCTATCTACGCTGGGGCCGTCAACGGGCGC
The DNA here is from genome assembly GCA_964408245.1 of uncultured Dongia sp. Classification (GTDB taxonomy): domain Bacteria; phylum Pseudomonadota; class Alphaproteobacteria; order Dongiales; family Dongiaceae; genus Dongia. The sequence continues at coordinate 4,755 of CAYOYT010000013.1, forward strand.
TATGGCAACCGTATTGCTGGCGGGCGATTTACGTTGGATGGCACGACCTATCAGCTCACCTGCAATGAGCGCGGCCGGACCCATCTCCATGGCGGCATCCACAGCTTTGCCCATCGCAACTGGGAAATCATCGCTGAGAGCGACAGTCATGTTACTCTCGGCCTCACCTCGCCCGCCGGTGAGGAAGGCTATCCCGGCACGCTGCAGGCACGCTGCACGTATCGTATGATTGATAGCAACATCGTCATCGAGCTTACCGCCACGAGCGACGCGCCGACCATCGTCAACCTTGCGACCCACAGCTATTTCAATTTCGATGGCGGCGGCGACATCCTATCTCATCGCCTCGAGATCCCAGCGGAATACTATCTGCCCATCGACGTCGATCTCATCCCCACTGGAGAGATGGCGGCCGTCGCCGGCACGGCCTTTGACTTTCGCAAGATGAGAATCGTCGGTAAGAGTGGGCAGCATTACGATCACAATTTCATCCTCGCAAAGACGCGTGGCAAACAACCACGTCGGGTCGCCATCCTGGAAAGTGCCCAGAGTGGTACGCGGCTCGAATTGCTATCGACCGAGCCCGGTCTTCAATTCTATGACGGCGGTCATCTCAAAGGCGGCTTCGGTCCCCATGCGGGTCTCTGCCTTGAGCCGCAGACCTTCCCCAATTCGCCCAATGAGCCGGGCTTCAGCGATGCCGTTCTGCGGCCCGGTATTTTGTATCGCCAGATCACTATCTATCGCTTCAGCGCGATACCGTCGTCTCAGCCACCTCACCCCGCGGAAAGATGATCGATGCGCGCTCTTATTTGCGATCAGCCCAACGGCTATGATTCTCTGCGCCTTGCCGAGATTGTCGAGCCGCTTCCCGGCCCCGGCGAATTGCTGATCGATGTCGCCGCTGCCGGTCTGAATTTTGCCGATTCGCTGATGACCGCCGGCAAATACCAGACCAAGCCCAACCCACCTTTCGTGCCAGGGCTCGAGCTTGCTGGCACGGTGTGCGCTTTGGGCACCGGCGTCACTGGGCGCCGCATCGGCGAGCGTGTCATGGCTGTGGTCGATCACGGCGCCTTCGCCGCCCGCGCCATCGCCAAAGTGAGTGACACCTTTGCGATTCCGGGTGACATCTCTTTTCCGGAAGCGGCTGGTTTTCCCATCGCCTATGGTACCTCTTACGGTGCGCTGGTCTGGAAAGCACGGCTGCAGCCCGGTGAGACCTTGTTGGTTCATGGTGCAGCGGGCGGGGTGGGTCTCACCGCCGTCGAGATTGGCAAGGCCTTGGGTGCCCGCGTCATCGCAACCGCCGGCGGCGCCAACAAATGCGCCGTCGCGAGAGAACACGGCGCCGATGAGATCATCGATTACAAGGCTGAGGATGTGCGCGAGCGGGTAAAAGCCCTCACCAGCGGGCGTGGCGTGGATGTTGTCTACGATCCGGTGGGCGGCGATATCTTCGCGGCAAGCCTACGCGCGGTTGCCTGGAATGCGCGCATCGTCGTGATCGGCTTTGCCGCCGGCGATGTGCAACAGATCCCGGCCAATATCCTGTTGGTGAAAAATGTCGATGTATTGGGTTTCTATTGGGGTTCCTATCGCAGCCACGCGCCACAGCTCATGACGGCGTCTTTCAAGACCCTTTCCGGGATGCTGGAGGCCGGGCAGCTCCACCCACATGTCTCCCACGCCTTCGCCCTCACCCATTGGCGAGATGGTTTCGAGACATTGCTCGGCCGGCGCGCTACGGGCAAAGTCATCCTCCTTCCAGAAACCTGACAAATGCCTGGCAAGTGCCTCAAATCGCCCGATTTAACCGAATACTTGTGCAAAGCGGATTGCCCCCGCCCATCTTAAGTGACAGATTGAAGGGAGTGAAACCGCCCCCAAACTCGGTATCATCCGCATCGCTCATGCTGAAAGACTCTCGCCTCCTTTTTAAGTTATGGTTGAAGAACCCGCGCAGCATCGGAGCGGTGGCTGTTTCCGGGCCTGAACTCGCGGCCGCGATGGCGCGGCAGATCCCTAAAAATCTTAACGGCTATGTCGTCGAACTAGGCGGCGGTACGGGTGCCGTGACACGCGCGATCCTGGCCTCTGGGGTTGCACCGGAACGGTTGGTCGTGATCGAACGCGATCCGATGCTGCATAAACATCTGCTGGAGCGTTTTCCAGAGAGCAAAATGCTCCTCGGTGATGCCTTGCATCTTCCAACACTGCTCAGGCGCCACGGTATAACGCCGGTCGCGGCCATCGTCTCCAGCCTGCCATTGCTCTCACTGAAGAAATCGATCCAGCTCCGGATTGGTGCCCAAGCTTTCACTGTGCTGGAGCCGGGCGCGCCATTCATCCAGTTCACCTATGGCTTCTTCTCGCCTTTGCCCAGGAACCGCCTCGGCATCGTCGGCGAGGTGGAGGAACGCGTGTTGCAGAACCTGCCACCAGCCAGTGTCTGGCGCTACGTGCGGCCAGCCGGTCAACTCACCCGCACGCATAGCCGCGGTAAGCTCGATCACGCGGCCTGAACGGCGCATCTAACAGAAATTATTTCACGGAGCTGGGGGAGAGCCATCCGCCAGGGTCGGCAGGCCTAACGTCGCTCGCTCACGCAGGAACACGATCACATCAAGCGATGGCGGTGATACCGTGGTTCCTGACAGCATGGCATGGGCCTGGCCGCGGTGATGGGTGTGGTGGTTGAACATATGGGTCAACACTTGGTCGATCGGCGTCTCTTGTGGCGTACCGGCCATGTTGCGATAGCTCAAGGTGTCTGAGAGACGCACAGGTTGCAGATCGTCGATGAAATGGATGATCCGCTCATCGAGACCAGCCCGCAGCGCCGTGAGATCGGCGAAATCCTCAGCAATGATCTGGTCGAGTCCCTTGACGTCCGGATCGGGGATCGAGGTGAGGCGTGACAGCCAGACGCGGTCAGTGACCACCAGATGATTGAGCGTCTTCAGAAGCGATGGAAAGAAGCCGATGCGGGGTGCTGCGATCTCCGCTGCGCCCAGATTCGCCACGGTCCCGTAGAAACGACGATTAGCCCAGCGGTTATAGTGGGCAAGGGTTTCGAAATGGTTTTTCACCGATGGCAATTTAAGGGAAAGCGGCCCGGCGCGGGGCAAGAAAATGTGCCACCACCCAGCATCGGACGATCAAACGCGGGGTGATGGCTTCGAGTCTCAGAGGTTGGGCCGAACGGGGGTTCGAACCAAATGGCATCCTGGGTTAGATGCCAGCGGACCGACTGGCCAGCAACACCGCCTGGGTTCAGATCATGAACCGAAACGGTGATCTCGAGACGGCCACTAGCCCGCAGATATGTCGCCTTCACGGTAGAGCTCATACCTGCCAAAAGGGCTTCTGAAATTCTTCTTCCGCGTCGACACGGCTGAGACCGATATCCTTCAGCTGATAATCGGTCAGGCGCATCAGTTCCCGCCGAGTGCGGCGCCGCTCTTGCCATTCCTGAAAGGAGATCACCAGGGCATTCAGGCGATCGAGCGGCGAGTCACCCCTCGGAACGCGGACATCCGAAAAAAGCCCCGTGCTGCGCTGCGATGTGGCGGCCGACCCTGAAAAAAGGCTGATCTGAGTCATTGTACCCTCACATTTTCCTAACCGGCACCATTGCCGTTAAGCCGAAGATATGCTTGCATTACCAGCGAGACAAACGACCGTTTCTTACTTGTTCTGTTAGATTGACTCAAGCGTCACCGGTGCGATTTCGCCGACGCCTTGATTCCATTAAGGGAAGCCGGAGCTATGCGTCTGCCACCGCTGAAAGCTGTTCGCTATTTCGAATGTGCGGCCCGCCATCTGAGCTTCACCAAGGCGGCGGACGAGCTCAACATCACGCACAGCGCCATCAGTCATCAGATCAAAGCGCTTGAGGAATGGCTCGGGATAAACTTGTTCGATCGTGGTGCCCGTTCTTTGAGCCTCACCGAGGCCGGCAGACGCTTTCTTCCGCCCGTCCGAGCAGCCTTTCACCAATTGGCCGAAGCCTCCGCCGAAATGCGCCTTTTTCCCGGCGGCGGGCCGCTCACTGTCTCGGCCCTTCCCTCCCTCGCCTCGAAATGGCTGGTGCCGCGTCTCTATGACTTCCAGGCACACCATCCAGAGATTGAGGTCCGCATTTCCGCCACGGATCGCCTCGATCCCATTGGCGAGGGCGATGTTGATATCGGCATCCGCTACGGCCGCGGCATTTGGCCGGGCGTCGAGGCTGAGTTGCTGCTGCAGGACGAGGTCTTCCCCGTCTGCGCGCCAAGCATCATGAACGGTACTCAGCCCTTGGCGGAGCCGCGCGACCTCGCCCGCTTTTCGCTCATCTCGGATATGGATTGGCGCCGCGCTCAGTTCGATTTCTGGCCACGCTGGCTGGTGGCGGCGGGCGTTCCCGATCTTGAGCTGAAAACCAACCTCACTTTCAATTATTCCAACCTGATGATCCAAGCAGCGATTGATGGTCTCGGCATTGCCCTCGGCAATACCATGATCGCCGGTGATGATCTGAAGAACGGCCGCTTGGTTCAGCCCTTCCCGCATACCGTGATGCTGGAGACCGGCTATTACCTCATCTACAGCAAGGGTGCCTTGCGCCAGGCCAAAGTGAAGGCCTTCCGCGACTGGATCTTCGCGCAGATGGCGGCCTTTCTAGCAAAGGTCGATGGGCCGTCTAAAGAAGCCATGAAGGAGATGGCAAAGTGACGCACTGTCTTCAATCTTGGCAATTACGTCGACTCAATCGGCGTGAAGCCATATTTGGCACGCGCCAGATTGCACGCAGCATCACCCGGCTGGCAGGCGCGGCAGACATCTGGGCGCAGACCGTAGATTGAGCACCCCACCGCGCGCCCGATCTCGCCGGCCAGGGATAAGCAACGATTATTCTCACAGCGCATACCGCTTTTGTCGTCAGCGATCAGATGCTCAGGAATGAGGGCCAGATCTTCCTCCGCCTCCAATGAAAAGCGCGGCCAGCTGGCGTCATAGGCACAGCAAGCACCGCAGCTCTGGCAGATTGATTGCTGACCGGACGACTGGGGACCGGACGACTGGGGACTGGACGACTGGGGACTGGACGACTGGGGACTGGACGACTGGGGACTGGACGATCGCTGGCCAGAAAATTGTTGGCCAGAAAATTGTTGGTCGGGCGATAACGCGATGGATCGCTCGCGCGGATCAAAACGACTCATGACCGGGCCTGCGGGCATTGTCTTATCGGCGCGTCGGGGAGCGGCGCTTGGCAGGCGCGCGATTTGGCCGGGGTGCCGCGCGGCGCGGCAGCATGGGCTGCTTGTTAGCGCGCTTCAGCCATTCTTCAATAAAAGCATAAAGCGCGCGGATGGCTAACGGCTCACCGCCTTCGGGCCGACCGAGCTTGGCAGCGGTCCAGCCATAGGTGTCGATATGCACCCATTTCGTCTTTTGCGACACAAATTCGGCGAGATAGAGCGCCGCGGTGATCGCCCCACCAAAACTACCCGGCTCACAATTAGCGATATCGGCCACTTTGCTGTCGAGCATGCGACGATAGGGCTTCCACAGCGGCAGACGCCACATGGGATCGCCCTCGGCGCGGGCATGGCGCAGCAGAGCCGCGGCGATCTCATCATCATTGGTAAAGAGTGCCGGAAGATCTGGACCAAGCGCCACGCGTGCCGCCCCTGTCAACGTCGCCATGTCAATCATGAGATCAGGCTTCTGCGTCTCCGCTTCGGCAATCGCGTCGCACAGAATCAGGCGACCTTCCGCATCGGTATCGTTGATCTCGACGGTGATACCCTTGCGCGTCTTGATCACGTCGAGGGGTCGGATCGCATTGCCAGAGATCGAATTTTCAACGGCGGGAATCATAAGGCGTAGGCGCAAGGGCAACCTTGCCTCCATAATCATCTGCGCCAGCGCCAGCACAGACGCCGCGCCACCCATGTCCTTCTTCATCATCATCATGCCACCGCGCGGCTTGATGTCGAGGCCGCCGGTATCGAAACAAACACCTTTGCCGATGAGCGTCAGCAAAGGTCCCTTATCGCCACCCGGACCCTTCCAGGTGAGGTCGATGAGGCGTGGCTGGCGATCGTCGGCAGCGGCACGACCCACCGCATGGATGGTCGGATAATTCTGCTTCAGCAGTTGATCGCCGACGATAATGCCGACCTTGGCCTTATGCGCGGCAGCCACACCCTTAACCGCTTTTGCAAGATCCGCCGGCCCCATATGTTCGGTGGGCGTGTTGATGAGATCACGGGCCAAACCGATCGCGCGGACCGTCCGCTCAACCGCCTCACGATCGGCGGTTTTCGGCCAAACGAGATGAGCAAAGGTCTTGGCGTCGGAGCGATAGCGCGCGAAGCGATAGCAACCCATAGCCCAGGCGAAGGCATGCGCGCTGGTCTGGGCTGGCGAGAGGTCATCTTCGATCAGCCGATAGGTGCCGGCAGGAAGGGCAGCCGGTAATATAGCCAGAGACCAGCGATCGATGCCTTCTTGAACGCCCGCCAGAAAACCTTCAGCGTTTGGCAATAGCAAGTAACTGCCGGGTTTGGCCTTGAAGCCAGCGGCTTTAATCCAGTTCTGGAGTGCCCGCGGTTGCGATTTCGCCCAGGCATCGAGTGATTTGGCACTGAGCGGCTGCAGGGCAATGGCTTTGGACGCGCGCGCGACAAGCTGATCAAGCAAGATGGTAATCCTTGAAGAAAACATAAAATGAGAAAATCAGAACGGCTTCAGTGGACGTGATCTTAGCCTCTCACTTGTCGCTCCGCCACGGGGAAGGGGGAGGCATGTTAATGGTTGAGAGAGCGCCACCATCGCCTATGATGCACCGTAAGACGAAATCGGGGATAAGATTGGGGAATAGGGGGTCATCCATGGCAAGTGACGCAAACCACGACGAACTGACGCTGATCATCGGCAGCAAGAATTACTCTTCCTGGTCGTTACGACCCTATCTCGCTTTAAAAGCCGCGGGCCTATCGTTCCGCGAAGTCATGATCCCGCTGCGGACCGAGGATACCTATCGCCATATTCGACTCTATTCACCGAGCGGCACAGTGCCGGTGCTGCTCCATGGCGACATCAAGGTGTGGGAGAGTCTGGCCATTTGCGAATACCTGACCGAGCTCGCCCCTCAGGCCAATCTGTGGCCAAAGAATGCCGAGGCGCGCGCCTTCGGCCGCTCCATCGCCCATGAAATGCACGCGGGCTTTGCCGCTTTGCGACAGAACATGCCAATGGATCTGGCGCGTGACCGGCGTGATGAATCGCGTGCGCATCTCGTGGCCGACCAGATCGCCCGCATCGCCAGTATCTGGAACGAGGCACGCGAGCGTTTCGGCCGGCGCGGCGCCAACGGGGCTGGCCCCTTTCTGCTCGGCGGCTTCAGCAATGCCGACGCCATGTTCGCACCCGTGGCGACGCGGTTTCGGACATATGGCGTGTCGCTCGACGAAACCTGTCAGCAATATTGCGACGCCGTCTTTGCCTGGCCCAGCTTTAAGGAATGGGAAGCCGCAGCTTTGCAGGAAACGGCTGTTTTCCAGTTCGACGTCTTCCAGAAGGCGGATTGAAGCGCCCCGGAAAATGACGCAAAGATGAGCCTATGACCGAACGCGACAATGACAATCAGCGGGATCTCAGTGCGTTCGATGATACGGACGAGCGCAGCGAGCCCGGTATCGTCTTTCTGCGCTGGGCGTTCGCCGCACCTTTTATATTATGGCTTATTATCGGGCTCGGCGCGTTACTGGGCCGCCCACCCACCGCACCGGCCGAGCTCGAAACGCTATCCGCTGCCTGGCATATGTGGCAGAACCATCATTGGGTGCCATGGCGCGGCGGGTTGGGGACTGGCGATCATCCCCCGTTTACCTTATGGGCAATTCTGTTCGTCTGGCAGATCTTTGGCCTGGGCGATCAATGGCCGCGCATCCTGAGCCTGCTCGCCAGTTTCGGCACGTTATGGCTAACGGGCAGCGCCGCTCTGTCGCTGTGGCCGCACCGCGCGATGACGGAGCTCTATGCGCGTATCTTGCTTTCTGGGGTCATGGCCTTCGTCCTGATCCTCACCATGGTACAAGCAGAACCGCTCGGTCTCTTCTTCACGACCCTCGGTTTTTTTACGCTGACGCGGCTGTGGCACGCGACCGTGCGCGGCTTTACTTTCTTATTCTGGTGGGTTGTCTTTGCCGCGACGATCGCCCTCAGTCTCTTCACCATCGGCAATACCGTGTGGTTCATGCTACCTCTGTTAGCCGTGCTCTCTCCGCGCCAAATTGGCATTGGGCCAGAGCGAGAGACGGCCGCAGGCTCGGCCTATATCGGGTTTCTTTTCCGACCTGCCTGGCATATACCCTTGATCCTCAGCCTGATGCCCGCCGCCATTCTGTGGGTCGGCTGGATCCTGTCACTGCGCACGGCAGGCCTTCCCGCGGATTTTCTAACCTTTGGCAATGGCTGGTTCCACGACGCCACTGAAGCGACGCGGCGCGAGGTATGGTCACTCGCCTTGGTGCCGGTGCTGCTTTATCCTTGGATCGTTTGGAAGACATTGTGGCGCGCCATGCAGAAGCAGCTGCGCGATCCTGCTGGTCGTAGTTTCCGCCTGTGCCTCGGATTCTTCGGGGTCACCTTGATCGGCGGATTGGTGAGCGGCTGGCAAATGCAGGGCATGATCTACATCGTCGTGCCGCTCTCCCTGTTGGGCGCCCGCTTGCTCGCGACTCAGGAAATTCGCGCCAAAGATTTTCATGCCGTCGTGCCATCTTTACTCGCTTTGCTGCTGGGTCTGTTTTTCTTCCTGATGAACATTATTCCGACGGCGCATCTCGATGCGTTGTGGCGGCAGATGTTTTATGTGCCCCTGCCGATTTGGATCGGCGGTATCGGTATGACGTCGGGCCTCATCCTGTTGATCGCCGGCTATGGCATCGCACAGCTTTCACCGATGCATTTGCTCTCGCGCACCATCCAGGTCGCCACCTTGCCAGTGCTGCTGATGACCTGCATCAATATTGAGTTTCCATTTAACCTGCGGCAATTCTTCGACCTGGAACCAATGGCTGAGCGGTTACGCCAACTGGAAGATGCGGGCCAGCCTTTGGCCGTGTTCGGCCCTTATCGCGGTGAGTTCGATTATTACGGGCGCCTCTCCTCGGCACCGGTGGCATTATCTAGCCGCGCTGCTGCGATCGCCTGGGCAAAGGAGAATCCAGCCGGCGTCATCGTCAGCTATTTCGACGGCTCGCCTTTGCGCCTGCCCGCTTTGCCCTATTATCGGGGCGTCGCCCGTGACCGTTGGGTCGCGATCTGGCCAACCAGTGCCGTGATCCAAACCCAAGGCGAGGTACTCGACGGCAACTTCTAAGGCCCTTCACGATCGTCCTTGCCCACGAATGGACAACCTTCTGCCCACCAACCTAGTGGCCGACAAGTATTTGTAATATCTGAAGTCATTTCGTACACTGACGCCGGTAAGGGCAAGAGAGTGTCAGGCATGACCAGTTTTACCATGGGCTATAGCCGGGTGCGGGGGCCTGAGCACCGACGCGACAAGCGCATGCCGCTGCCTGTCTTCGCAGTCCGCGTGGGCGGCCAGGTCTGCGATACGCTGAATTGGTCTTTAGGCGGCCTTCTTGTTGAAAATTATGATGGCCATCTGCTGGCCGATATGCCGGTCGAGATCGAGATTAAGATCAAGGACGCGCATGCCGAATTCGAGATGAAGATCGAAGCCAAGGTCGTGCGCAACGACCGCGAAAATCAACGCCTCGCCCTCAAATTCGAAGCATTGAGCCCCGCCATCTACGACTTCTTCGAGCGCGGCTTCAGTCGCCGCTTTCATCGACGCGAGCGCGATCCGGTCTGAAAATGAACATTTTGTGGTTGGACGGTAGCTGGGTAGATGTTTTGGCTTTCAGCTGGATGCTGGTGCTGTGGTTCATCTACGGCCGTTTTGCCGACAAGTTACCGGCCGATGATGTGGCGCCCGCCAATCTCAATCAGATGATGCATCAGCTACGGCGGCTGTGGATGCGCCGCATGTTGGATCGGCCGGAACGCATTCTTGATTCATCGCTGACTGGTCATTCGGTTACCTCGACCACCTTCTTTGCCTCCACCTCGATGCTGGTCATCGCTGGACTTCTCGGTGTACTCGGGCGCGCCAGCGATGCTTATGCCGTGATCCAATCCTTCGGCTTTACCGTCGCCTCATCGGAACTGGTGTTCGAGCTGAAAGTGCTCGGCCTCATCGGCCTCTTCATTGTCGGCTTTTACAAATTCACCTGGGCCTTGCGGCAGTTTAACTTCACCTGCACCTTGATTGGTGCTGCTCCCTTGCCGCCAGTCGACAGCGTCGCACGCGACCGCTTCGCCGATCATGCAGCGCGGGTCATGTCCTTCGCCGTCACAAGTTTCAACGGCGGCATCCGCGCCTATTATTTCTCCATGGCCTGGCTTGGCTGGTTCATCCACCCAGCGGTTTTCGCCCTGGCCACGACCGCGGTCGTGCTGGTGCTGCTGAAGCGCCAAGTAAAAAGCCGCAGCCAGGCAAGCGTTGCCGAGTATTACGAGACAACAGGTCGATAACGGTTCGCCGATGACCGCCTCTGACCTTACACGCCCGCTGCCGAGAGCTTGGCAACGCGGCGGCGCATAAACCAAATGGCAAGGCTGGAAAGGGGTTTGTGCAGCAAGCCTTGCGGGTTGAGACCGGCGGTCTTCAAGACCATGGCGATGCCGCGCTCAATATGCGGCGCTCGGTAATAAGCATAGGCACGCTTCGCATAGGCGGATGAAAAGCGCCGGCGCTCATAGGGCTCGTCGGCATGGTTAGCAGCGTAATAGGCATAGGCGAGTTCGTCGTCTTCGGATTCGGTGATGCGCGACATCGCCACCTTAAAGCGGCCCAAGGGTCCGAGGCCTTCTTGTGCCAAATAGCGGTTGAGATATGTGTAGAAGAGCTTGTAATGCCGCAGCTCATCGGCAGCGATTCTGCGGCAGATATTTTTCAGAACCGGCTCATCTGCCGCCTCGGCCAGTGCCGTGTAATAAGAGGACGTGCCGGTCTCGACGATGCAGCGCGCCACCAGCTCACCGCAGCGGCTGCCGCGCACCGAGGCCTCGACATCGATCGGGATTTTGTAACCGTCGGTGAAGCGCTTAAAAGCCACATCGAAATCGAAATCTGGATCAGCGAGTTTCGCCCAGCGCGCCAGTGCCGCGCCATGCTGCACCTCCTCACGCGACCAATCGGTGGCGACGGCACAAAATCCGTCATCATCATGAAACACATTGTTGAGATACGTGGCGTAGTCGCCGCCGTTATATTCGACCAACGCAGCCGCTTTGACGAGCTTGACGATGTCTGGGTCGACCTTACGCGCGTCAAATTCCGCCCAGGGAATCTGCTCGAGGGTCCAATGCGCCATGGCCGGCCGTTGCTCCCGCCCTAAATCTTATTTATCTTCGCGCAGCCCCTAATAGACGCTGCCCTCAAGGGCTTGAAGGCGCGCCTCAGCGATCGTCACGGCGTTTTGCGCGATAACGCGGTCAAGGTCGTTCTTTGCGTCTTCGATATCCTCGCGCGCATCGGCCAGAGCCTGTTCGGCGAGGCGCCGGTCGATTTCCCCGACCTTCTGCGCACGTTCCGCCAGCACCGTGCATCCCTTATCGTTCACTTCGGCAAA
>CAYOYT010000014.1:0-16408 GCA_964408245.1 uncultured Dongia sp.
TCAGAGATCAGAGATCAGAGATCAGAGATCAGAGATCAGAGATCAGAGATCAGAGTAATTACAGTATACGCACTTAGTCATAGGCTAATATTCCCGCTGCGAGACTACGGCGGCGCTAATTCTTGCTTACGGCCGGCAGCGATTTGGTCACAGGATCGGGCGACAGGCGCTGCGCCAGAATCACCGCCTGCGTGCGCGAGGTGACACCTAGTTTCCGGAGAATTTCGGTGACATGTGCTTTCACCGTCGGTTCGCTGATCTGCATTTCATAGGCGATCAGCTTGTTCGGCATCCCCTCCGCGAGCAATGAGAGAACACGGTGTTGCTGCGGTGTCAGCTGTGCCGCGCGCTGAGCCAGATCGCGGTCACGGCCAGCAAGCGACCCATCCCGCGCCTCCTCAGGAAGCGATACGGCACCGGCCAGAATCATGCGCACGGCATCCAGAAACCGGTCAGCGGCGGCGAGCTTGGGAATGAAGCCGGCCGCGCCCATCTCGATCGCCTGGCGCATGGCGGCGGAATTGGTGGTCGCGGACACGATAGCGATTGGCAAAGCTGGGTACTGCGCGCGCAAGACAGCCAGGCCCGACAGCCCCAGCATGCCGGGCATGTCGAGATCGAGGACGACAAGGTCGGTTTCCGGCGCGGCGTCGATCGCCGATTGCGTTTCGGCAAGGCTGCCGGCAAAGCCGATCCTGGCATCCGGGAATACGCCTTTCAGAGCCGCCGCCAGGGCATCTCGCACCATGGGGTGATCATCCGCCACCACGAAGGCAAGACCGGCGGTGGCGATCCCCGATTCCAGGTCTTGATCCTTGGCTGCCATGCCGCCGCTTCTCCTCCGGGACCGCTGTGTTCTTGATCGAGCACGTTTGCGGTATTATCTCAGGAGCCAGCATACACATTCGGCGCGCCGTCGGAAAAGGTTGGGAAGAGTCGGCGGGAACTGTGACACATCTCTCATCCCTCCTACTTTGTAGATGTCCAGCTGTTGCTGCCGCCAAAGCGCACGGGCTAGAGTGCCAATGATAGGAGATATAGACGCCTTCATGATTCCCCCGGCACCACAACCTGATTTCGAGCATATCGGCCAATGAGCGGCACGTCGAGTTATGTGCAGGGTACCGGCGGATCGGCGCCCAAGACGGGTACCGGTACCGACGCCGATACCGGCGCGCTCAATTTTGCGGCCAGCCTCGCTCGCTCCTTCGCCGCCACGCTGAATGTCGATGCGACGGTCGGCCAGGCTTTGGGCAATATCATCCATCTGCTAGAGACCGAGGCCGGATCGCTCTTCCTACTGGATGATGCCGGCACCACCCTTGTTTGCCGCGCCAGCGTTGGTCCGATCAAAATCGACGGCCTGCAGGTTCCGACCGGTCAAGGCATCGTCGGTCGCGTCGTTGCCGAAGACCGCCTTCTCGTGGTCGAGAACGCCTATCAGGATAAGAACTTCTTCAAGGCCGCCGACGAACGCACCGGTTTCATCACGCACTCGATTCTTTGTGCCCCCATGCGTGTCGGCGATAGGCTGATCGGCGCTGTTCAAGTCCTCAACAAGCGCTCAGGCAAGCCCTTCGACGGCGAGCACGGCCAAGACGCGAACATGCTGCAGGTAATGGCAAATGCCGCAGCACTTGCCATTTCTAACGCACGCCTGGCTGATCAATTACTGGAACAGGAGCGCATCAAGCGGGAGTTGGAACTGGCGTCGGAAATCCAGCGCAGTCTTTTGCCCAGAGAAGACGACGATCTGCCGATCTACGGTATCAATCGCCCGATCCGCGAGGTTTCCGGTGATTTCTATGATTACTTCGCGTTACCGGACGGCGCAATCGCCTTCGCGCTTGGCGACGTTTCAGGAAAGGGCATGAACGCCGCTTTGCTGATGGCCAAGACAGCGAGCTTGTTCCGCTGCTTGGGCAAGACGATCCGCGATCCGGCCCGCCTGCTGTCAATCCTCAATCGCGAGATCTGCGAGACGACCAGCCGCGGCATGTTTGTGACCATGGTGGCCGGGCTCTATGAACCAGCCACCGGCCTTTTGCGTTTTGCCAATGCTGGCCATCTGCCGCCACTGATCAAGTTTCCGGACCACCTTTATGAAACCGTGATGCCAGACGCGCCGCCGCTCGGCATCCTGCGTGACACGCAATTCGTCGATCACGAGCTCAACCTCAAGGGCGGCTTGTTTGTTGCGTTCTCCGACGGACTCACCGAATTCCGCTATGGCGAGGAGGAGCTGGGCGTCGACGGCCTCAATCAGCTCCTCGACGTCGCTCAAGGGGGTAGCCTGCGGCAGCGCCTCGACATGGTCCTAGCAGAGCTCGATCAGGGCGGTTGGCAGGCCAAAGACGATCTCACCCTCCTCGCCATCGACGATCAATCTGCCGGCAAGGCCTGGGGGCGGGAGCATCCTTCCGAAATGGTTGTGCCGGCAGAAGGCGACTTTTTGTTCGGCATTTCATTCCCGGCCGATCCCAGCCGCCTCAAGCTAATGCGTCCAGCCCTGGAGGCAGCTGCCAAAGCCTGCCACTTTGCCGAGGACGAAATCCAAGATCTGCTTCTCGCCGCGGGAGAGGCGATCGAAAACATCATGATTCATGCCTATGGTGGCCAGGCCAAGGGAGAAATCACCCTGGCGGTCCATCGCCTGCCGGACGGAATCATGCTGCGACTGCGCGATTTTGCACCCCGCGTCGATACCGGTAAGATAGAACCAAGATCGCTCGACGAGCTAAGACCCGGTGGGTTGGGGACGCATTTCATCCGAGCCATCATGGACGATGCCAGCTTTATTCCCCTGCCGGATGGAGAGGGAAATCTGCTGGAGCTTGTCAAGCGCCGCCGCGCCGCCGATGTAACCGGCGTGGATAGAAAGAGTGAGAATTAGGGATGTCGGTAGCCAGCATTAAGGAAGAACAGGGCAAAATCGTGATCGCTCTCAACGGCGATATCGATCTTGAAAATGCCGGTGAGATTCGAAAAGCGCTGCTGACGAATCTCAAACAGAAGAAAGACCTGCTGGTCGATCTTTCGGCTGTCACCTATATCGATTCCTCCGCTATCGCCAGTTTGGTCGAGGGGTTGCAGGTGGCGAGGAAGCAGAAGAACGAGCTGTCACTGATATCGGTCAGTGCGCGCGCTCTCCGCGTGTTGGAGCTGGCGCGCCTCGACAAGGTCTTCGCCATCTATCCCGATGTCGCCGCCGCCCTCGTGGCGCGGCCCTGACGGTCGGGCGTGAGACACGCTGCAATGGTAAATCCCGCTAGGATCTCAGCCAAGCTCTTCGAGGGCCTCGGCCGCCGCACGGTGGCCGGTCTCGACGAGGTCGGGTATGCTGCTTCGCTTTTCTTCGAATCCATCTACTGGATGCTGATCGGCTGGCACTATCGGCAGCCGGTCCGCATTAGCGCCGTGTTTGCCGCAATGATGCAGTTTGGTGTCCAGGCTATTCCGATCGCCACCCTACTCGCCGCGACCATCGGCCTGATGCTCGCCATCCAGAGCCTCTACAGCCTCGGTATCTTCGGCGCTAAGAACTATGCCTATTTCGGCATCGCCTTCGCGATCGTCCGCGAATTCAGCCCGATGATCATGGGGATCATGATTGCTGGCCGCTCGGGATCGGCAATCGCCGCCCGGCTCGCCACCATGACCATCAATCAGGAGATCGACGCCCTGCAGGTCATGGGCATTAATCCCGTCCGCTTCCTGGTGGCGCCAGTTCTGATAGCACTGCTCATCGTCGTACCCTGCCTTGCCATGTGGGCAAATCTCGTGTCGCTGCTGGCGGCCGGGCTCTATGTCGCCGCCGACATCAATCAATCACTGGGCGCCTACATCAATGACACGATCGAAGTGCTGAAAACCGGCGACGTCTGGCAGGGCATCGGCAAGGCAGCCCTCTTCGGCGTCATCATCGCCTTAGTCGGCGTCGTTAACGGCTCGTCGGTACAAGGTGGCGCCGAAGGTGTGGGTAAAGTGACGACACGGTCGGTCGTCATGTCGATCTCGCTGATCATCGTCGCTGACATGATCTTCGGCTTTATGACGACGCAATGACATCATGACGAACCAAGCCCTTACGGCCGAAGCCGTCAACCAGCTCAACCGCCCCAGCGCGGAAGAGCTCGCCGCACGCAAGAAGGTCATCGAGGTCGACCGCCTCGACTGGTCCTTCGGGACGCGCCAGGTACTCTTCGACATCAATCTCGATGTGCGGGAAGGCGAAATCATGGTGATCATGGGTGGATCGGGCTCCGGCAAGACCACGCTGCTGCGCCATCTCGTCGGCCTCATGCCGCCGCTGCCGGGCAAGATCAAGCTGCTTGGCAAAGACATGGGCGCGCTCTCGCGTATGCAACTCCTGGATCTGAAGCGCCGCATCGGCGTCGCCTTCCAGTTCGGCGCGCTGTTCTCTTCCATGTCGGTTTCCGAGAACGTAAAACTACCTTTGCGTGAGCTCACAGATCTCGAGGAGCGCACCATGGACATCATGGCGAACATGAAGCTGGAGGTCTGCAACCTCTCTGGTTTCGGCCATCTGATGCCATCCGATCTTTCTGGCGGCATGATGAAGCGCGCCTCGATTGCACGCGCTATCGTTATGGATCCGAAGCTCATTTTCCTAGACGAACCGTCTTCTGGCCTCGATCCAGTAGTCTCGTCGGCGCTCGACGATCTTATCCTGAAACTGCGCGATGCCATGGATATCTCCGTCGTGGTGGTAAGTCACGACGTGGAAAGCGCCTACAAGATCGCCGATCGCCTCACGATTCTCGACAAAGGTCGCATTCTAATCTGTGACCGTGTCGATGCGGTCCGCAATTCAACCAATGAGCGGGTGCAGAACCTCCTACACCGTCGCTCAGAACAGGCCGAGATCGACCCAACCGAATATCTGCGTCGCCTCGCGGGAGATTAAAAGACGATGCGCAATCACTTTATCAATTATACCGCTGTCGGCATCTTCGTCGCCGCCATGATCGTGGCGCTGGTGGCGGCACTGTCGATGGTCGCCGGTCGCACCGGACCTATCGATAAATACTCGATCGTGCTCGACGACGTGACCGATGTGAAATACGGCACAGTCGTGCGCTTCGCTGGCTATCCGATCGGCCAGGTCGATGAGATCACGCCGGAATATAATGCCGGCAAGTACCGCTTCCGCCTGCATGTTGGCGTCAAGGAAGGCTGGAAATTCCCCTCAGATTCGATCGCTCGCATCGCAGCGTCGAGCTTCCTGGCCGGTAAGACCATCGAGATCAACGGCGGTCAATCGCAGGAGACCATTGCACCCGGCGGCGAAATCGCTGGAGGCACCTCGGCCGACATGTTCAGCCTGATGGCCCAGGTCGCGGCCGAGATCGGCGATCTGTCTAAATCTTCGCTGAAGCCGCTGGTCACCCGCATCGGCGAGATCATCGACCGCATCGGCGCCACCACAGAGACCAATCTGCAGGCACTAATGGGTTCGCTGAATTCGATTGCCAGCGAAGTAAATTTGAAAACGCCGATCATTATGTCGAATGTCGAGGACTTCACCGACCAGATCAATGTTGAGATGAGCAAGGTTGACCGCATTCTGTCGGAGAAGAATATCGGCGCGATCGACGGTTCGTTGGCAAACATCCACAAAGCGACGGCCAATGCCGAAGTCGCCAGCCGCGACTTAAAAGCATTGGGCGCCCGCATCACGAATGTTGCCGACGAGATCAAGGGGATGGTCGCCGATAACCGCAAGGGTGTCGACAAATCCGTGGCCGATCTCGAATACATCTTACGCGCAGTCGCTCAGAATATTGATTCTATTACGCACAATCTCGACGGAACCACACGCAACATGAATGAGTTCAGTCGACTCATCCGTCAAAATCCAGGCCTGCTGCTTTCTGGCAGCAATCCGGAGACTGATCAGGGATTGAAGCAGAACAGCGGAGATGATGAATAATGACCATGATACTGGCACGCCGCTTTCTGCTGCTGACCCTCGCACTGTCGCTGAGTGCATGCTTCGGCTCGGCGCCGCCGGTACCCAAGGAGCAGTATTTCCGCCTCATCGCCGATACCGGACCGAAAGCTTCCACCGAACCCATCGACGGCGTGATCGAAGTGCCGCCGCTTCAGGCCGAGGGCATCATGGGCGAGCGGCCGCTGCTGTTCACCAAGGATAATGGACTGAAGCTGGAGCAGCGTAATTACGCCTATTGGACCGATCCGCCGCCGGCCATGCTGCGCGATCAACTGATCGCCTATCTAAGAGCCACCAAGCTGGCCAAGGACGTGGTTCCAAGTGAGTTGCGCGTCCTGGCGCAATACCGGGTCGAAGGTCGCATCAAGCGGCTAGAGCAATTGGTTGGCGGCAAGAATTCGGCCGTCATCGCACTAGAGCTCGCCCTTATCGACAAGACCACGGATTCGATCATCTCGTCGGGCAGCTATGAAGTTGCCAAGGAGGCGGACGGCAAGAATATCGACGATGCCGTTCACGCCCTGAATGCCGCTCTTAACGAGATTCTCGCTCAATTTGTGGCCGATCTCGCCGCCCGCAGCTAATCGCAGTTGCACTCTGCGTGCGATCGCCATAGATAGGCCGGATTGCCATATTCACTCCGCCCAAAACCAGCGGCGGTACGATCTGAAAGGAATCGAACATGTCTCGCGGCGACCTCAAAGTACACGATCTTTCCCCGGAGAAGATCAAGAGCCTGAAGCATTGCTCAATCTCGACCAGCAAAGGCAACATGAAGCTGGAAATGTTTCCGCAAGAAGCGCCCAATACCGTCGCCAATTTCTACGTGCTCGCACAAGACAAATTCTATGACGGCCTCAACTTCCATCGCGTGATTCCCGGCTTCGTCGCACAAGGCGGTTGCCCGACTGGCACCGGTACCGGCGGTCCGGGTTGGCGCATTGCCTGTGAGACAAAAGGCAATCCGCATAAACATGTTGAGGGCGCCCTCTCCATGGCGCATGCCGGCCGTGATAGCGGCGGCTCGCAATTCTTTCTAGTTCTCGACCCGCAGCCGCATTTGGATAGCGGTCACACAGTTTTCGGGCAGATCGTCGACGGCCTCGACGTTCTTCAATCTCTCGAGGTTGGAGACAAGATAAACCACATCCGGTTTGAATGATCGATAGGCGCCTCACGGCGTGAAAAGCTGGGAGCCCGGCGTCGACGGTGCCGTTGTAACGGGCAGCGGAGCGCCGCTGGAGCCAGTTTGGCCGGACGGTTGCGAGCGCGCCGGCTGCTCGGTCGCTGGCTGTTCATTGCCAGCTTCTTGCGTCGCCGGAACTGCTTCCTGCTGAGGTGCCTCGTTCGTCAAGCTGTTGAGCAGTGTCGAAAACGACTTATCGCCTTCATCCTTGGTAGCCTTCTTAACAGCTGGCTTGGACTGACTGGTAGCCTGCGCTGTCGCGGGCTTAGACTTCTTCTCAGAAGCCGCAATCGCTTTCTTCTCTGTGGGCTTTTTTTCCGGTGCCTTTTCCGGGACAACAGAAGTCGCTTTCGCGGGCTTTTCCACCGCTTCGGCTGGTGGTGTCGCTGCCTGCTGAACGGGTACCTGAGCCGAGGCCGGTGCTGGTACAGTGGCTGATACGGTCGGTGCCGCTTGGGCCGGTACCGGTTGGGTCGGGGTTTCAGCCTGTTGGACAGGTGCTGGTACGGCCGTGGCCACAGGCGGTTTGCTTTCGGCTGAGATGGCTGGGGTGGCTGGGGTGCCGACAGCTTGAGGACCATTCGCCCCCGTAGGCGTCATTGCGGGCTTCACCGTGGACGTCGGCAGGCTCACCATTGTCTCATTCCCCCGCAGCCACCACACCGCGGCGCCACCGATCGACGCGGCGACGACGAGCCCGATGACGACAGGCATAAAACGAGACTTTGGTCGCTGAGCATCGATCGGCAGGAAGCGGTCCGAGGGATCGACGGCGAGCGTCGATTCGCGTCGCGCCGTCGGCGATGGCGCCGCGGGAGAAAGAGTCATGTTGGGTTCGAGGCGGGACGCTTTCATGGAGGTACCTAACGATGTTTTTCGCGAATGACGTTTTCGAGACCCGCGTCCAGCAGATCTTTGGCCCAAGCCGAGATGTCCCGTTCCTGCAAATTCTGGACGCTACTTTATATAGGGCGGCTGCAGCTTCGCGCCAGAGCCCCGGCCGGTCCACAGAAAAGTTTCAAACCTTCCCGATATCGAGGATTTTTAACACTTTAATGCAGCAGGACAGCGCCCAGGGCCACTAGGCTTACCGAGGCATAGCGGCGTTTACGGAAGCGTTCTTTGAGCAGATAGGCGCTCATGATTGCGGCAAAAATGACACTTGTCTCACGCAGGGCACTCACCTGGGCGAAAGAGCCACTTTTCATGGCAAAGATCGAGATGCCGTAGGCACCGGCCGAAAGGCAGCCACCGGCAAGGCCCAGCTTCCAGGCGCTTGACCAATAGCGAAGCGCCGGTTTCAGACCGCGGCGCCACAGGCAAAACAGCACCAGCATCGGCGTATCGAGCGCAAATAGCCAGGCGATGTACCCGAATTGCTGCGCTTCGCTTGCGCCGGCGGCACGAACACCCAAACCATCGCACAGCATGTAACCCATGATGCAGATTCCGGTCAAAAGACCAAACGCCACCGGCTCCCATTTATGGGCACCTGAGAGTGGCCGTTCCACCGAGAGAGACAGGATGCCGAGCGATATAGCAACGACACCCGCCATCTGCCACGGCGCCAAGACTTCATAGGGCGGCAACAGCCAGGCGGACACGGCCACCAGCAGCGGCGCCGATCCACGCGCGATGGGATAGACCTGGCTCAATTCACCGTGCCGATAAGCGAGCACCAGAAAGAGGTAATAGCCAAGATGGGTGACGAGTGAGCCGAAGAGATAGAGCCAGCTGGCCGGATCTGGCACATCGGTCACGAAGAGGAAGGGTAAGGCAACAAGCCCAGCAAGACCCATGGTGAGGCCCATGTTGAGGAGCGTGTCGTTGCCGATTTTGACCATCACATTCCAGCTGGCGTGCATCACAGCCGCGAGCAGGACAAGGAGGGTCATGGAGAGTGGAAGCGAGTGCTGCATGATAGGCCGGACCATGACATATCCGTAACACCTTGCCCAATTGCTTGTTTCGATGGGGTCATAGGTGAAATCGAATAGGTCGGACGCGACGGATAGATGAGATATCTATGTCAAGCGATGGCTTGCCCTCATCAAATCGCCTTCTACTGAAGAGGCACCACGGAAATCGAATTATAGGGTGATCCGTCGATCAGCTTGGTCGACCAGACCAGATAAACCAGGACGTTTTTTTCGGTGTCATAAAATCGGCTGATGCGCAGTTCCTTGAACATGATTGAGGTGTCCTCGGAAAAGACCACCTCGCCCTCCTTATCGGTCGGAACCTTTTCCTTCACGGTCACCGGGCCGACGGCGCGGCAGGCGATCGAAAAGCGGCTGGGATCTTCGGCCAAGCCCAAGGCGCCACTCCACCCACCCGTGTCGGCGCGCGACAGATAGCACGAGACGTTCTCAACCTTGGGATCGTCATAGCGCTCGATCACGACCTTATCGTTGGGGCTCATCAGCCGAAACGTGGTGGAGACTGCGCCGATTTCCTCCTGCGCCAGTGTCGGCCCAGCTCCCGCACCGCTTCCCATAAAGGCGAAGATCGCTACCACCGACAGGCGAAGACGCGTCATCGAAGATAGGCCCTTTCCAGACAAAATAGAGTGACGAACTCATTCAAATAGCACGAATTCCCATTACCAACAGCGGCGGCAAGACCTGCATCGGAAAGTAATTTTTAACCATAGTCCGACCGGTGAAGCAGATTTTTCATCCCAAAATCGGCTTTGTTAACGTTCGGCTAAGCATGCGACCTTAGGGTAAAAGCGACTTCCATGGTATCGGAACGAACGTGTGACGGTATCGATCGGCACTCTCTTCCTGCAGCTTGTGCAGAATGTCAGTCTGTTCGCCCTCGTGGCGGCGAGCTACGTAGCGATTTCGCGCGCCAGAATGGTCACCGGCCATATGCGCAGCGCTGCCATAGGCCTTGTCTTTAGTGGCGGCGCCTGGCTCGCGATGTCAAACAGTATCTCGCTGGCACCGGGCGTGTCGATCGACGGCCGCAGCGTGTTGGTCGCGACATCCGGCATTTTCGGCGGGCCGATCGCCACGGCGATCACCGCTTTCGTCGTTTGTGCCTATCGCATGTGGCTTGGCTATCCCGGCGGCTTTGCGACGATCGTCAGCACAATTTGCAGTGGGATGCTCGGTCTAGCTTTCATCCATCTGCAACGCCAAGGCCGGTTGACCTTCGGCTTTCCCTCACTGTTGTTGCTCGGCATTCTGGTGGTAAGCCAGAGCAGTATCTGGTTCCTAACACTCAATCCCAATGGCACACTTGCCTTGGCCGCAAAGGCCGCTGGACCTATCTTTCTGGTGGTACCGGTCTCCATTGCGTTGCTGGCTTTGGTCCTGCACCGCGAGGATCAGCGCCTCGCTCTGCAGACGCGGCTGGCTGAACAGACCGAACTTTTTGAAACGATCTTCAATTCGATGAGCGAAGGCGTTACTGTCGTTGACGCCCACGGCAAGATCATTCTGGTCAATCCGATGTCGCTTGCTTTGGCCGGTGCAGGCGCGCGCGATCTCCCGAGCGAGATATGGATTGAGGGCTTTAGTGTCTTCACCCCCGATCGTGCAGCACCCTTCGACCCAGAACGTAGGCCGCTCGCCCGCGCGATAAAGGGCGAGGAAACCAACAACATTGAAATGCTGGTGCATAACGCGACCAGTGCGACGGAACGCATACTCAGTGTCAGCGGTCGCCCGTTACGCGACGGCGACGCGAAGATCCGTGGCGGTATCGCTGTTTTCCGCGACATCACCGCGCAACGCGCGATCGAGGCCGATCTGCGACACTCGGAAGAACGTTTCAGCCTCGCCATTGCCGGCAGCCAGGATGGTATCTGGGATTACAACCCGATCACCGGCAAGGTTTGGTTCTCACCACACTTCAAGGAAATGCTGGGCTATAGCGACGCGGATTTTCCGAACGACATTCAGTTCTGTAAGAGTCTGATGCTGCCTGAGGATCACGCCGCGTCGACCGCGCAGTTCTTCGATTATCAGGCCGGCCGCATCGAGCGCATCGATATCGTCCAGCGCTTCCGGCACAAGGACGGCCATATCGTCTATTTCAGCAGCCGCGCCGCCGGCATCCTTGGCGAAGATGGCAAAATCCACCGCTTGGTTGGTGCCTCGACAGACATCACTGATCAGCAACAGCGCGAAAAAGAACTTCAAAGCCTGCTTCAGCAGGTCACGAAATCTCAGTCCCAGATCAAAGACGCCCATGACGAAATGGAACGCTCATCACGGTTTCTCCGGTCGCTGACGGATGCAATGCCAGCCCTCGTTGCCTTTATCGACGCCGAGGAACGCTATGCTTATTGTAACCAGGAATACCGTGACATTTTCGGTATCGAACTCACCGACATTATCGGCCGGCCGATTGTTGAGGTCGTAGAACCCGAAGTCTATTGCGTGAAGAAACCCCATATCGACCGCGCCCTAAGCGGTGTTGAGGTTTCATTCATGCGCCCGCTCTTCACCAAGGGTGAACGACGCTATATCGAGCAGCGCTATATCCCCGAGATTCTTGCCGATGGCCGCGTCACAGGATTCTACGCAATCGGCTGGGACATCACCGAGCGGCACAAACGCGAGGTCTCGCTCAGCACGGAAGCCACGACCGATCCCCTGACCGGTCTTTTGAACCGCCGCGCCATCCTTGCCGCCATGAATGATGTCACGCAAAACTGGCAGGGCGACGATGCGGGCGGGGCCGTACTCTATCTCGACATCGATCGCTTCAAGCAGATCAACGATCATTTTGGCCACGATGCTGGCGATGGCGTCTTGAAAGCTTTTGCCGATCGCATTCGCGGTGTGGTGCGCAGTTCCGACAAGGTCGCCCGGTTGGGTGGCGACGAATTTGTCATCGTGTTGGCATCGAAAACAGATGCAGATTCAGCCGCGCGCATCGCCAAAGCTTTACTGGAGCGCATGTTGGTCCCAATGATTTGGAACGGGCGGGAAATTCAGGTAACGACCAGCATTGGCATTGCTCTCATCACTCGCACCGATCTCACCGCGCAACAAATGCTCAAAGAAGCCGACATCGCGCTTTACCAAGCCAAATCCGCTGGTAAAGCGACCTTCGCCCTGCGCGAAGTGGCGTAAAAAACCCTCTCCCCTCTGACGCGGGGTGAGGGAGTTTTGACCGAGCTCGCTATAAACCCCTCGCCCCTCTGGGGAGAGGGGTTGGGGTAAGGGGGCTTGGGATCTTTGAGCCCTATCCCACATCCATCAGCGAGCGCGCGAATTCCTGCGCTTCGAAAGGCTTCAGATCGTCTTGACCTTCGCCGATTCCGATCGCCACGACAGGCAGGCCGAAGCGCTCGGCCAGCGCAACCAACACGCCGCCTTTGGCCGAACCATCGAGCTTGGTGACGACCAGGCCCGTCACCTGGCAGATCTGCTTGAAGATATCGACCTGCGAATGCGCGTTCTGACCCACCGTCGCATCAAGGACCAGTAGGCAGTCATGAGGCGCTGTCGCATCCACCTTCTTGATAACGCGGACGATCTTGGCGAGTTCTTCCATGAGGCCCGCCTTGTTCTGCAATCGGCCCGCCGTATCGATCAGCAGCAGATCAATATCCTTGGCCTTGGCTTCGGTGAGGGCGTCGAAGGCAAGACCGGCGGGATCGGCGCCTTCGTCGCGGGCGATCACCGGCACGTTGGCGCGCTCGCCCCAGACCTTGAGCTGCTCGACCGCCGCGGCGCGGAAGGTATCACCCGCCGCCAGCATCACCTTCTTTCCCTGCCCCTGGTAGAGACGCGCCAGCTTGCCGATGGTGGTTGTTTTGCCTGATCCATTAACACCGACCATCAGCACCACATGCGGTTTGTGCGACAGAGCGAGCGGTTTGGCGACTGGGGCCAACAACTTGGCAATCTCATCGGCAAACAACTCGCGCACTTCCTCCGACGTCACTTCCTTGTCGAAGCGATCCTGGGCGAGGGCGATCGTCAGCTTGCCCGCCGTCGCTGGGCCGAGATCGGCAGCGATCAGGGCTTCTTCCAACTCCTCCAGCATCGCTCGGTCGAGCTTCCGCTTGGTGAAAATGCCGGTGAGGCTATCCGAAAGCTTGGTCGAGGAACGACTGAGGCCGTCCTTCAGGCGCTGGAACCAGCCCCGTTTTTCGCTGCTGTTGCTGTCGGTCATGTGTCTTTTAAGAAATCATGCTGCGATGGCGGTGAGATGCTCGTCCGTCGCCCCGTTGATCCGAGTCTCGATGATGCTTCCCGGTGCGGCACCGAAGCTCAACGCCACCGGTGCGAAATGATCGCTGTGCCCGAAAGCGTTGTCACCTTCGGACTTTTCGACCAGAACGCGGGCTGAAGCACCCAACAGCCGCGTGAAGTATTGCTTTTGGCGGGCAAGGCCGAGGGCGCGTAAAGCCTGCGCGCGCTCTTTGCGGATATTTCCCAGCACCTGCGGCATCTTCGCGGCTGGCGTACCCTTTCTGGCCGAATAGGGAAAGACGTGCAGGAAGGTGAGGTCGCACTCATCGACAAGCCGCAGCGAGTTCTCGAACATTGCTTCCGTTTCGGTCGGGAAGCCGGCGATGAGATCAGCGCCGAAGATAAGATCCGGCCGCTTCGCTTTCATCTCAGCAACGAAACGGATCGCGTCATCGCGGCTATGGCGCCGCTTCATGCGCTTCAGAATCATATCGTCGCCGGCTTGCAGCGACAGATGCAGATGCGGCATCAACCGCTCCTCCGAGACAATCACTCGCTTCAATTCGTCATCCACCTCGACCACGTCGAGCGAGGAAAGCCTGAGGCGTGGCAAATCTGGCACTAAATTGAGGATGCGGCGCGCAAGCGCACCAAGGGTCGGCTTGCCCGGCAGATCGGCACCGTAGGACGTGATATCGACGCCCGTCAGCACCACTTCACGCACGCCATTGGCAACAAGTTGCCGAATCTGCTCGACGATGGCACCGACAGCGACCGAGCGGCTGTTACCCCGGCCGAAAGGAATGATACAAAAGGTGCAGCGATGGTCGCAGCCCTGCTGGATCTCGACAAAGGCGCGAGCGCGGGCAGCGAAACCGGAAATGAGATGTGGCGCGGTCTCCGTCACCGTCATAATGTCGGCGACCCGCATGACCGGCTCGCGTGTACGTGACAGAGCGGCAAAACTCTCCGCTTTCAGCTTTTCCTCATTGCCAAGAACAGCATCGACCTCAGCCATCGCGGCATAAGCCTCGGGCGAGATCTGCGCAGCACAGCCGGTGACGATGATCCGCGCCTCCGGATGAAGCCGCCGCGTCTTACGGATCGCCTGGCGCGCCTGGCGCTCGGCTTCCGAGGTCACAGCGCATGTATTGATGATGATGGCATCGTCGAGGCCTGCCGCCAGCGCGTGATTGCGCATCACCTCGCTTTCGAAGGCGTTGAGGCGGCAACCAAAGGTGACGAGCTGCGGCTGGCCCGCAAGAGGCATCTGCGCGACGGGCTTAAAGATCTCTTCAGCCACGGTCGGTCACGAGCCGATCGAGGTCGATCGTCCCTTCATAAGCGAGTGTCCAGGGGCCGGTCATGCGCACATGACCGTTTTTCAGCCATTCGATGGTCAACGTGCCACCGTCGACGATCACATCACCCTTTCTCGAAGTGAGGCCGCGTCGTGCCGCCGCAACCAGCGTGCCGCAAGCACCCGATCCACAAGCGCGTGTGACACCGGCACCTCGTTCCCATACCCGCATGCGGATGCGGTCGGGGCCGACGATTTGCGCGAATTCAATATTGGCGCGGTCCGGAAAGAAGGCGTGGTTTTCCAATTGCGGACCGATCACGGGCAGATCGATCGCGTCGACGTCATCGACGAAGAAGACCGCGTGGCTCGACCCGACATTGACACCGACCGGGTCAGAAACCGGGCCGACCGTCACCGGCATATGCAGTGTGTCGCAAGGACCCGCCACAGGAATGTCTTGCCAATCGAGATTTGCTGGCCCCATGTCTACGGCGATCTTACCGTTGCCGATTTCTTCCGCCGTCAGCAAGCCGGAAACGGTTTCGATCACGACCTGGCTGTCGCCCTTCTCGCTCATGATGCGGCCAGCGATGCAGCGCGTGGCGTTGCCGCAAGCCCGCGCCTCGGAACCGTCGGCATTGTGAAGCCGCATGAAGACGTCGGCCCCGGCAGTCACCGGATTCTCCAGTGTCACCATCTGATCGAAGCCCACGCCCATATGCCGGTCAGCCAGCCGCTGGCGATGCTCAACCGTCAGGTCCAGCTGCCGCTTGCGCGCATCCAGTACGACAAAGTCGTTGCCGAGGCCATGCATCTTGAGGAATGAGACAACTGTCATGAACGAGCCGGTTGGTGCTGAAATGAGCTGGATTGATGGTCGTTATGCCGTCCACCCCCCTTCAAGTCCAATGATTTCAAGGGTATCTGGCTCTGCGTGGGATGCAGGTCGGGCTGCTTGCACGACTTTCAACACATTGATACAGCTGGGGAATATCTGCGCCAACCGCAGCGGTTGACGATCGCCTTGCCCCTCTGTATAACCCGCCGCCAATAGAAATTTCGACGTTTTACAGCAGGTATTGCTCCATGGCTCATCATAAGTCCGCGGAAAAGCGCATTCGCCAGACCGTCGTTCGTACGGCGCGCAACCGCGCCAACACCAGCCGCCTTCGCACCGCAGTTAAGAAAGCCGAAGAGGCGATCGCCAGCGGTAACAAGACCACTGCCGAAGCCGCGTTGCTGGCTGCTCAGCCGGAACTGGCTCGGGGTGTGGTTTATGGCGTGCTCCACAAGAATACTGCGGCGCGCAAAATGTCCCGCCTCACCAAGGCTGTCCGCGCTCTCGCTTAAGCCTAAAGGCAAAGCTTCAGCCGCCGCCCGCAAGGGCTTGGTAGCGTTCACAACAACCGCGGTCTTCTCTCAGAAGGCCGCGGTTTCGTTTGTGGGATTGACTGAATTACGCCACCATCCGTTGTAGCTTTCACGCCTCTTTCGAGGATCGAATCTGTGATGATTCCGCCACAGGCATCTGACCAAGACTCGATTCAGAGCCGTTCTTGATTCGGACTTGTTGCATGGCTTAAAGGGCGCGCGTAAAGTTCCCCTCGGTCGCGGACAGGGCGTTGACCAAAGCTCCAAAAAGGAGCTGATCATGAGAAAATTAGGTAAAAAAAACAAAGACCTATGATGCGTGAGACCACGTTTCATCACAGCTCCAGCCATGGCCGCCGCAGCGTCGCTGCAGGCCTCGCTAGCGACCGCCAGAAAGTTGGGAATATGATTTCTTT
>CAYOYT010000015.1:0-16119 GCA_964408245.1 uncultured Dongia sp.
TGGCAGCACTCACCTTGCATCTGGTGCGGCTGGCGCTCAAAATCGCAGTACCACGCGATACCAGTTTCTGGCGTGATGCACTTATTATGGGGCTGCTTAATAACGTCATTCCCTTCAGCCTGATCTTCTGGGGCCAGCAAGAGATCGGGGCGGGGCTTGCTTCGATCCTCAATGCGACAACCCCAGTCTTCACGGTAATCGTGACACATCTCTTCACGGCGGATGAGCGGGCGGGATCACTGAAAGTCGCCGGGGTGCTGGCCGGCTTGATTGGTGTCGCCGTGATGATCGGCAGCGATATCGCCGCGGGTCTTGGCGGGCATTTTTGGGCAGAGCTTGCTGTGCTGGGTGCCGCGTTTTCTTATGGATTCGCTGGTGTCTTCGGCCGGCGGTTTCGCGATCGGCCGCCGCTGTTGGTGGCAAGCGGCCAACTTACCGGTTCGTCTGTGCTGTTGTTCCTGCCAGTGCTAATCCTTGACCGGCCATGGCAACTGCCGTTGCCTAACTGGCCCCCGATCGCGGCTATCATCGCTTTGGCACTCTTTTCCACGGCGCTGGCTTACGTGATTTTTTTCCGTATTCTTAAACGGGCCGGCCCAACCAATCTCTCGTTGGTGACACTGCTCATTCCACCCAGTGCGCTAATATTAAGTGTTCTTTTCCTTGGTGAAGATTTTTCGCTTCATCATATGATCGGTATGGCGCTGATCGGTTTCGGTCTGCTACTCCTCGACGGTAGGATCTTCCGCTTTCGCCGCGTCGCCTGACTCTTTGCGCGCCATCACGGCGACGAAGAAACCGTCGGTGCCGTGTCGTAGGGGTGTGAGCGACAAAGTCGTACCGTCGGCAGGGCAATCGGTTCCAATCACATCGCGCCAGACATCGGCAATCGGTACGCGCTCGAAATCCACATGGCGCTCGAGGAAAGCCGAGACCTGTTCGTCATTCTCCTCCGCCAGCATCGAGCAGGTGGCGTAAACCAAGCGTCCGCCGGGTTTCACCAGGCGCTGGGCGGAATCGAGGATACTTGCCTGTAAGGCCACAAGGCGTGACAAGTCGTCTCGTTGTAGGTGCCATTTGGCATCCGGGTTGCGACGCCAAGTTCCCGTCCCGGAACAAGGAGCGTCGACCAGCACGCGATCAAAGCCTGATGCATGACGCTTCACCCACGGATCACGCTCACTCTCTAAACCGCGCCGCTCGACATTGAAAACACCAGCACGTTTCAACCGGTCGCCCGCCCGTTCCACGCGACCCTTGAGCGTGTCGCAGGCGACGATCTTGCCCTTGTTTTTCATGGCGGCTGCGATAGCGAGTGTCTTGCCGCCGGCGCCAGCGCAGAAATCGACCACGCGAAGGCCGGGCCTGGCGTCGACTAGCAGGGCTGCAAGCTGCGAGCCTTCATCCTGCACTTCGATAAGACCGTCTTGAAAGCATTTCAGGGTACCCATCGGCGGGCGGCCCTCGAGACGCAGTCCCAGCGGTGAGAGATGTGTCGGCACTGCCTTCACATTCTCGGTTTCAAGAGCGGCGAGGGCCTCTTCGCGTGTGGCTTTCAGGATATTGGCGCGGATGTCGGTCGCGGCCTCGTCGATCTGAGCTGCCATCTCTTGTTCGAAATGCGTGCCAAAACGCTTGATGAGGCTTTTCTCGATCCAGTCCGGATATTCGAAGCGCACCCATTTCGGCTGTGATCCGTTGCGGATGTCCTTGCCTTCAAGCGAGGTGGCGAAGGCACGTTCGGTGCGGTTGAGCTGCTTGGGTCGATAATCGCCACCGTCGCAACTGCCTGCTACTTTGTCGCCGGTCCAGCCATCGACAAGAATGAGTTTGGCGATGAGGCGCGCTCGTTCCAGATGCGGCAGACCTTGTTCGGACGTAAACTCACCAATCCACCAATCGAGTTTCGCCATCTGGCGCAGCACCGCATAAGCATGATCCAGGATCGCGCGCCGATCCGAGCCGCCGATATAACGCCGGTTGCGGAAGAAAGCGGCGGCCGAGCGATCAGCCGGCGCAGTGCCAGTATGGATGTCGGTCAGTAAATCGATGGCCGCTTGGAGGCGCGCGCCGGGAGTCATATGTACCAATCCTTGAAACACCGTCATCCTCGGCCTTCGCCGACTATGACGAATTAAGCAAATGCAATGTGCCTCTTACATATTCTGTCGGTAGTTCGGTGCTTCGCGGGTGATCTGCACGTCGTGAACGTGGCTCTCCTTGAGGCCCGCATTGGTGATGCGCACGAAGCGGCATTTGGTCTGCATGTCGGGAATGGTACCGTTGCCGGTATAACCCATCGCCGCCTTGAGGCCACCCACCAGCTGGTGAATAACGGTGCCCGCTGGGCCCTTATAGGCGACGCGCCCCTCGATACCTTCAGGCACCAACTTTAACTGGTCCGAGACTTCCTCCTGGAAATAGCGATCCGCTGACCCGCGCGCCATAGCGCCCAGTGAGCCCATACCCCGATAGGATTTGTACGAGCGGCCATTCAAGAGAAATACTTCGCCCGGCGCCTCGTCCGTGCCAGCCAATAGCGAGCCGACCATGCAACAATTGGCGCCGGCAGCGATCGCCTTGGCGACATCGCCGGAATATTTTATGCCACCATCGGCGATGACAGGGATGCCGGATTTATGAGCGCGCTGGGCCGCGTCCGTAATGGCGGTAAGTTGCGGCACGCCGACACCGGCGACGATGCGCGTGGTGCAGATCGACCCCGGCCCGATGCCGATCTTGATCGCGTCTGCACCAACATCGATGAGAGCCTGAGCGCCGTCGGCGGTGGCGACGTTACCGGCGATCACCTGCACATCATTGGAGAGGCGCTTCACGGCGCCGATGGCGGCGAGCACGCCCGCCGAATGGCCGTGCGCCGTATCGACAACGACGACATCGACACCGGCTTCGAGTAGCGCTTCGGCGCGGCGTAACCCATCATCGCCAACACCGGTCGCAGCGGCAACCCGCAGGCGGCCGTTCTCATCTTTGCTAGCGTGAGGATATGCCTGAGATTTTTCCATATCCTTCACAGTGATGAGGCCAATACAGCGGTAATGCTCGTCGACCACCAAGAGTTTTTCAATGCGGTATTGATGGAGAAGTTTTCTCGCCTCTTCACTGTTCACGCCCGGCTTCACCGTGATGAGCTTGTCCTTGGTCATGAGATTGGCCACTGGCTCATCCATCTTGGAGGCGAAGCGCACGTCGCGATTGGTGAGGATACCGACAAGCTTGCCGGAATGACGCTCAACCACCGGAATGCCAGAAATTGAATGGGTAGCCATCAGGCTGAAGGCATCAGCCAAGGTCTCATCCGGGTGGATGGTGAGCGGATTAACGACCATGCCGCTTTCGAAACGCTTCACACGGCGCACTTCCTCGGCTTGTCGGGCGATGTCGAGATTCTTGTGGATGACCCCCATGCCGCCATTTTGTGCCATGCAGATGGCCATGCGGGCCTCGGTCACGGTGTCCATAGCGGAGGAGATCAAGGGGATGTTGAGATTGATGCGGCTGGTAAGCCGTGTCGCGGTATTGGCCTGAGCTGGCAGCACCTGGGAATGCGCGGGCTCGAGAAGAACGTCGTCGAAAGTGAAAGCGTCGCGGATCTGCATCGCACCAACCTTGCGGATATGAAAAACCGCCCCCGTTTTTAAAGGGGCGGTATGGGTTGGCGCCTCATCATACAGATTAGTGGGATTCCTACAAGCGCCGGCAAGCGTCTGGGCCTGCGCGTAGCGCCTACCCGGGATGCGTTGCCCGCGACATTCGCCAATCAAGGTAGATTGCGGAAGCGATCGCTCAGTAAATCGAAAATCGTATCGGGATCAGGGGCTTGCAGGAGAGTATGCGCCGTAATAGCTCTATTCGGTGTTGCGATAAGCCGCCCGAGTTCGAGGTGGTTTCTTGATTCCACGCGGAAATAGGCAGGGCTTTTCCTGAAAAGACCAGGCTGCAGCAGATAAGCGATGACCAGCGGATCAAATAAAGCGTCAGCCTTCGATTCATGAACATAGCCACGCAGGAGATTGGCAACGATTTTGCCGATCATCGTGCCGGCAGCCTCGATACGCGCGATTCTAGCCGGCGTGGCGCTCACCGGTCGCGCCGTCTCAATGGTGATTAGCGTCATCGGTACGCCGCTGGCACACACAATCTCGGCGGCATGTGGGTCGAGCCAGAAATTATACTCGGCATGGGGTGTCGCATTGCCACCATTCTCAGCGACGGCGCCACCCATGACGATCATCTCTTTAATACCGCGCCGGGCGTGCGGGTGCTCTTGCAGCAGCCGCGCGATATTGGTGAGTGGGCCGATCGGCACCAGTGTGACGCTGGCAGCCGCCGCCCTTGCGAGGGTTTCGGCCATCCAAGCGACCGCATCATTGCCATCGGGTTGGCGCGATGGCGGCGGAAGGCCTATTCCGCCTATGCCGTCGGCGCCATGCACGCCCCAGCCAGACCGCGCATAAGATCCTTGAAGTGGCTGGTGTGCGCCGACATGGACGGGGATTCGGCTCTTGCCTGCGGCATCGAGAATACGTAGGGCGTTCTCGGCGCACCGGCCCGCGTGACCGTTCCCAAATACGATACTCAAGCCCAGTACATCGATCTCACGCGATGCCAGTGCGAGACAGATGGCGATGGCATCGTCCACGCCGGGATCGGTGTCGAAAATGAGTGGGATAATCATAGGGGTGCGCCGGGCTTAGATCGAATCACCGGCTAGCGGCGGAAGCCTTGCGCCACGACGTAGATCTCGGCGGAATCCTTGCGGCTGGCTTCTGGCTTGACGTGCCTCACGCTGCCGAAGTGTTTTTTGAGCAGCGCCAGAAGCGCGTTGGTGGCGCCGCCTTGCAACACCTTGGCGACGAATGTGCCGCCGGGTGACAGTACTTCGACCGCAAAGGCCAACGCCGTTTCGGCAAGGTCGATGATCTTGAGATGATCTGTTCGCGCATGGCCCGTGGAAGATGCGGCCATGTCTGAGAGTACGATATCGGCTTCGCCTTCGAGCAGGGCCTTTAGCCTATTTGGTGCCGAAACATCCATGAAATCGAGTTGAATGATGGTGGCGCCTGGCATCGGCTCCACAGCTTGCAGATCAATGCCAATCACTTTACCGCGCCCATCGGCTGAATGCACGCGGTCCACCGCAACCTGGGTCCAGCCACCGGGGGCAGCGCCCAGATCGACGACGCGTCCGCCGATCTTGAAGAAGTGGAATTTCTCGTCGAGCTGTAAAATCTTAAAAGCAGCACGTGAACGATAGCCGCGTTTCTTTGCTTCGGCAACGTAGGGATCATTGAGTTGACGGTCGAGCCACAACGTCGAAGAAAGCGACCTTTTATGAGCGGTCTTCACCCGAGTCTTCATGCCGCGCCCCGTGAGGGTGCTTTCTTCGCGAGAGCCACCGCGTGCCCCTCGGCTGCCGGTTCCTCGGTTGTTAGGCATCTTAGACTCCTGAAATCAATGTTCGCTGGCGGCAACCAGGTTTGGCGTCAGGCCGGTCTCAGCCAGCGATGAATTATCGTGCGACAGGTCATCAGACGCGTTGAAGCCGCCATAGACATTGTCCGGTGCCGTGCCGGTCATGAGGCTCATCAGAATACCTTCGCGCACACCACGATCGGCGACGCGCAGTGTCCCCACAGGCCACAGTTGACAGATGGCGGAAAGAATGGCGCAGCCGGACAGGACCAAATCGGCGCGTTCGACGCCAATACACGGAAGCGTGGCCCGACCACGACAATCGCGCCGCGCCAGATCGTCGCTGATGCGCTCGATATCGCTAAAGCGCAAATATGAGCCATCGACCAGACTGCGCTCATAGCGTGGTAGGCCCAGCTGAATGCCCGCCAAAGTGGTTACCGTGCCGGAGGTGCCGAGCATCTGCACTGCACCGTCGCTAATGAGGCGCCCAGCGCCAATCGCGCGGCGAAAGGGATCTAGCTCGCTGGCAACTTTGTCAACCATGCGGCGATAGAAAGCCGTCGGGTTCTCACCTTCTTGGGCTTCGGTGCCGTATTCTTCGGTGAGACTGACGACACCGAACGGCATCGAATGCCAGGCGACCATCTGCGGTGGCCGGCCAGGCCGCAGGCGCAACCATCCAAGCTCAGTCGAACCGCCGCCAATATCGAAGACGATGGCGTGAGGCATGTTGCGATCGAGCAGGGGTGTGCAGCCTCTGAAGGCGAGATCCGCTTCCTCGCCGGAAGTGATGATATCGAGGACGATACCGGCTTCTTCGCGGACGCGTTCGACGAAGCCGCCACAATTATCGGCACGGCGGCAGGCTTCGGTCGCGACCGCGCGTGCCAAGCTGACACCTCGCCGTGCCATCTTGGCGGCACAAATTTTCAGCGCTTCGATGGTGCGGTCCATGGCGTCGGTCGACAGGCGACCGCTTTGTGAGACGCCTTCACCCAAACGCACGATGCGCGAGAAGGCGTCGATCACCTGATAGCCACTATTGCCCTGCCGAGCGATCAGCAGGCGGCAATTATTGGTGCCAAGGTCCAAGGCAGCCATAATTTGACCGGGCTTAGCCGCACGCGTACGCCATAGCGCGGGTGCCGGCGACCCGGATAATGCACCGTTCACGCGTAAATGCTCCTCTTCCCGGAGAGTCAACCTATTGATTCAGCGCGGAAATTAGAGACCGCAGCTACTGCAGGTGACCCTTTTCGGGCATCGTCGTCATATATCTTACATGCATCGGTCCGCGAGATAAAGTTGGGGTGCACATGTAAGCGATTGAGACGGAGCGCGCCTCGCCTCCCGCCGTCATCCCCGCACTGATATCCCCAGGCCCTGTCAGCGCATGACAACATGAGTCGGCGGTGCCCGGGTATTCACTGGTGGCAGCGAAGAGAATGGATGCTCGGCTAGTAAGACCCACGCTACGCTCGGGTATGACGATGGAGAGATGCGCTAGGTCCGGTCACGATTGGTAATTGCTAACCGTGTTGGCATCGATTGGCGCGAGATTTGGTGGCGCTCGGATAGATTCCCCGGACTCTATTTGAGTATTATTTAAATCGAGAGCTACCATTTAAAAGCTCGTCTATGTGCCGTAATTCTGACACTTTGTAGCATAAACTCTTGCTCTGGAAATTCGTGCCGATTTACCCCAGCGCGGAAAGGCGATAATTAATGCTGCGGCGAGGTGTGGTCGGTGCGTGGGTGGGGCTATTCACCCTGGCGGCGATATTTGCGCTGGCAATATTGTGGCTGCGGCATGATGGTGCTGTAGCGCGGCCTTCCCATTGCATCGATGGGGGCGACCAGATGGAACTCCTCATCTGCGATCAAGATGAACTCTCCCAAGCAAATACCGATCTGGTCGAGACAACGGATAAAACGAAGCCAGTCTTGGTGGAATCTCCCATCACGCCGCCGTCAAGCGTTTCACCTGTCGAGCTCCTCGCTTCGCCGATTGAAGAGAAGCTGCCGACCGTGCTGGGGCTCGATCGGGACACGGTGCCGGCGAGGGGGGATCAGCACTCAATATTGTCTGTGGCGCAGTTCGGCCGATATTCTGTCTCGGTAAAAAGTAATCAAGGTGTGGCCCTTCAGCTAGTCGATCGCATGGCCGGGCCTGGCCCAATCGACGGTGCTCCTGGTGTAAGCGATGGACGGGTCGATGCCTTCCTGGATCGCGGCCACTACAAGATCCGGCTTCACGCAGATGAGCAAGGCACGGGCGAGGCATCGATTGCTGTGCGAGGCTTCGATGAACTCAACGGACCAGACATTCCGCGGCTACCCGAGATCAAGCGAATCGATACCGATCTCGCCGACTATCAACAGCGTTCGTACTGGCTGGAGATCACCAGCCGTCAGGTGGTGGCAATCGAGGCTGCCGGGCGCAATCTGGCGGACATGAGACTTTGGCGGGACGGTACTTGGCTGATCGATGCCGTGCCCACATCGGATAAAGCCGAGCCAGAACCGGGTAAGCCGTTTGCTGTACGCCGGCTCGTGGCGACTTTGGAGCCTGGGTTTTATTTGCTCTCCGCCTATGGTGGGCCAGCTCTGCCTTGGGCTAAGACGTCGGACGCTCATCCATTTCATCTCCGAATGGGCATTCCGCGTTTAGACGAGGCAGGTCGGCTAGCTTTCAAAACCAGTCCCTTCGGCGTCGATCGCTTTCTGGTCCCTGCGCAGGCGAATTATTTTCGCATCGAGTTGCCGGAAGCTGAGCCGGCGGAGCTCTCTGTCGGGACCTATGTTGAAGAACAGCCCTTCGGCATTGGGCAGACAGCCGCCATCAGCAAGAAGACCATCCCGCCAATTGCCGAGATCAGGACTTCAAGCGGCGACACGGGATACAAGGTCATTACCATCCACCGCGAATCCGGCAAGTCTTATGTGTTGCAGCATTTTAAGGCCGTTAATCAGTATTCTTTCAACGGCGCGGATAGCTATTGGATCGCGAGTCTGCATTCAGGCTTCGGTGAAGACAATATCGATGCGACAGGACTACTCACTCAGTATAGTGAAGCGGTTTCTGAGAAAGTCATCGCCAGCAATGCGCCCGAGCTCGACACCCAATCGGTCTGGGCTCGGCGTTTCAATCTGCTGGAGCCGGTAACGGTTTACTTTCACGTAACGCAGGTCGGCAATTATGTCGTCAGCGGCAGTGGCGCCAAATCGGAATACCGGTTCGAGCCCTTCATCCATATAGGTGCCGACTACAAAGCGCCGCAGTTCCAGCCTTCTGGCTTCGTCTGGCAGCTCGATCCCGGCTATTACGTTCTAACTGGCCAGCCGATAGAAGACGGCAAGGGTATTCTCGACATCCGCGTTGCTGCCGAAGGCGTGACAGGAGAAGGTGGGCCGCAGGCCAAGGAAACAGCCGTGCTGTTTCCGCGCGAGCTGCTTAATAGCGATCTAGGTTATACACTCTATCTCAATGAACAGCCGGGTGTTGAAGCCGGTGTGGTGTTGCGGCGCTTGCCGATCGATCTCACGGCCGGATTGCCATTGGTGCTGAAGGCCGGACAGAGTCTCGATGTTCCAGTGACGGCGCCGAAGTATGGACTAGTTACCGCCTCTGGTGAAGATACGTCGGCTCTCTCGTTCAACATCGACGGCGGAGCGCTTGTCGCCGAATGGCGCGGCGACGGTGCGCAGCACACACTTACGATTGCGAACACGACGAACAAGGCTTTCAGTGCAGCGCTCCGCTATACGCCGGACAGCCTCGCACCGGATACGCCGCTACTGCGTATTTCTTCAGAAGATCTGGCAGCCATTCCGGATTTCCCGGAACTGGTGCCGCAGCAGGCTCGTTTTTTTGACATTGCCAGGGCCGAGCAGAAGAACTTTACGCTCGATGTTGCCGAACCTGGACTGTATCGCGTGGAATCGACCGGCTTGCTGCAGACCGAAGGCAATATGCGGACCCGCACCATCACCTCATTCGATCGTCAAGCGAGCAATGGAACCGGACGAAACTTTCTGCTGCAGCAATATCTTGGCCAAGGCCATTATCAGGTCTCGATCGCGAGCCAGGGCGAGACGCATGGCCGCATGGGAGTGTCGGCGACACGCACGACGCTGACCGACGGTGGGGTGCTGTCGTTGAATGTACCGGCGCGTGACACCATTCTGAGTGGCGACGGCCTGCTCTATACGTTCAGAATCACAGAGGCCGGTCAGTATCGCCTGCGAGCGCTGGGTCTTGGACGCACCTATAAGATGCGACTCGAAGACGGCGATGGCTGGCCGATTATTTCGCCCAATGAACCAGCAAACCTCACTATGGATTTCAAGCCCGGCATCTATCGCCTTGTCATCCTGCCACAGCCGGTCGATGCGAAGATTGTGACCTTGCTGGAGTGGATCAAGACCGCTGTGCCGGTTGAAGGACACGGTCCGCACGATCTTGCCCTCAACCAGCCGCAGAATTTCCAGTGGCGCGAGCCGGAGGCGAGTGCCGAACGCGTACCTGACCAGTGGCGCATCACCTTGCCGGCCGCAGCCCATGTTGCAATCGATCTGAGCCGCGGCATGCGCGCGGACCTCATCGGTACGGATGGCAGTACGCGCTATGAGGTGATCGGCGGCGAAACCTGGAGAGGGGAGTTGCCGGCTGGTAACTATACGTTACAAGCGACGACATTCGAGCCCAACAACCGCTTCGATTACCAGATCACAGTGACGACCGAGGAATTGGTCGCGGGAGAGAGCCGGGTGATCAGCTTGCCGACGGATATTCCAGTCTCGATCGGCAACGATTCGGTGGTGGAGATTGGATCCTTCGGTGTCACGGATGTACGTGCCTGGCTCTTTGATGTCGACGGACACATGGTGGCGACCAATGACGATCGCCCGAATGATTGGAATTTTGCCATCGCCGGCCGCCTGCAACCCGGATACTACCGACTGCATCTGGAAGCCATCGGAGATGTGTCAGTAGCACCAGTCGTCAACGACTCAGTCGAAAACAACGAGGTCGATCAGATAACTTCGGATGACGCTGAGGCAGGTGATGAGGAAGCCGGGTTGCAATCGACCGAGGCCCTGCCTGGGCAAACCACTGTCTCAATCTATCAGGCACAGGAGCTGGTCGAATCTGCTTTAGCTATCGGTAAGGACGCCCAATTTTCGGGGTCGGCGGTGCATATTGTGCCGCTGACGGTTGCAGCCGGCGACCTACTTGTTGCTGCGGCCAATGCAGATGGCCCGGCGGTCGGACTCGGGCTTGAACGCAAGGAAAACGGTGCGTGGAAGACTCTTTCCGAAAGCCTCGGGGAGTCGCCCTGGGTAGCGCTGCCGGTGACGGATCCAAAGGATGAACATCGCCTGCGGGTTTGGTCGGTCGATCGCAGCGCAGATCCCATCATGCTACAGACGCGGATGATGGCGCAGACCACAGCGGGGTCGCTCAAGGCTGGCGTTGTTTTGCGCCCGGTCGACGGGATCGAACCAGCGCTTGGCCTTGCTGCGGTGGCGATTGACGCGGCGGGTGCCTATCGGCTGAAACAACCGCCAGCGGGTCTCGGCTGGTCGACCGAGAAGGGACGCGCGCTGACCAGTGATCCGCGGGGCATCGTTTTTGGCGACAAGGGGACGTACTGGTTTGGCGCGCGGCTGAGTGATGGCACCGCAACGGTGTCTGGCAGCCTCCTGACGCCTGGTGCATCCCCCGTGACGCTGATAGTGCCTGGATCGGATCAGGGAGCCACGATTATCACTGACCCGGTGACGAGCAAAAGTCCGTCGCATCTTTGGCTGACTGAGTCGCGGCTCGGTCAGCCCGGGATCGGTGCCGAGGGATTGATCTCGGCCACCGCGAAAAATTCGGCGATCGCAATGGCGTTGGAGACTCAGTCGACTGGATTCCCGCTACGGCTTTGGAATGCCGGCAATCCAGCAGATTCCTTGCCGATCACACTGCGACGCCTCGATTTCGCAGCGCCGATCGAAGAAACGCTCGATTGGGGTGTGGTGGATCGCGAGCTAAAGCAGCGTCAAGGGCGCTCCTTCGTGCTGCCAAAGGGATTGAAGCGCTTCAATCTGGCTTTGCCGCCGCTGACGGCGGTGATCTTACGCCACGGTGAAACCCGTGAGGGTATCTGGTCCGGCAACACGGCGCTGGCGTTGATGCGTGACAGCAGCGCCGATGAGGTTCTGATGCTGTCGGCTGCTAATGCCGATGCGCAGATTAGCCTTTCGCTGACGCCGATCGGGGCCCCGGACGCAACCGCCGCTTTGGGCGGCGGGCGCATGTTCAAGCAATACTTCCCAGCCGAAGGTGTCGTGCGGCTCGATATCCGTCTTTCCGATAGCGAGATTAGAGCCGGCGACAGGTTGCGAGTGTTCGATATGAATTTTGCCGATAGCCAGATTAGAGCCGGCAAAGAGTTGTGGGTGATGGTGGATGGTGCGGTCACCCATGCTACTCTCATGCGCGCGGACGGTTCGGTGTCGCGTTCGAAAAGTCCGATGGTCGGTGGGAGCAATGCCACCATCGATATCGCGCATGGAAAGGGCCTGGTTGTGGCCTGGATTGACGGTGGTGATCCGTTGACTTCTCCGGGCGTCCTTGCCAAAGGTATCGAGGTAAAAGAAACGGCCTCCGTGCCATTGGCAGGCCTCGCGCAGAAAATCGTCTTTACGGTGACGGATCCGAAGTTCCTGCGCTTCAAAACCACAGCCCCCGTGATCGTGGAAGTCGAGGCGACCCAGCGGTTGCGAGCCTTCTCGAATGGCGCCGATCTCAATCTTCTCTTGCCTAAAGGCACGACATCCATCGTCTTGCGTGCAGCGGGCGAGGGGCAGCTTTCCGGTCTTGCAGAAGCAAGCCTACTTGATATCGCGCCGATCAACGAGGGGCTTGGACCCAAAGTACGCCTCAACCCCGGCGAATCGCGCCTCTATTCTTTCACAGTGAAGGACGAACGGGATATCGGTGTCGGGGTGCGTGGCGCCGCAGATTCTGCTCATTGTCGCGTCCTCGATGCGGAAGGCAAGGAAGTAGGCTCTGGCGTGGTGCAGATGTTGCACCTCAAAGCCGGCACCTATCTGCTGGCGGTCGATGCGCCGGCTGAAGGTAATGCGATCGAGGTGCAGCCGGCTCTGGTCGGTATTGCGGCTCCCGATGGCAGCCCACCTGACGACGTTAAGCGCTTCTATCTCGAACTCGCCGGCCTCAAACCCAATTGACAGGAGTCGTTTCCGTGACGCGTGCGTGGTTAAAGCCGCTTACCGGCACTTTGCAAGCAATGGCATTCGCTGCCTTGCTTGCGGTGCCGACGCTGATCGCCCCGATCGCTTTTGCCGATGAAAGGGTGCCGGCAAACCCGCAGGATGTGGTGCGCCCTGCCGGAGCGATCGTGGTGCCGGAGAAGTTCTTGCGGCGTTGGGACCCGATCACGGTCTTCTTCGAGGCAGATACCGGCCCCACGGCGAGCGGGCCGGAGGACCATCCGGAGAGATACTTCTCGTTGGCACCGGCGCATCCGGGTGCGGCCACCTGGATTAATCCGCGAACCTTGCAATTCAAACCGGCGGAACCCTGGCCGGCGCTCAATCGGTTCGCCCTGAAAGTTGGTTCCCACAGCGTCAATCTTGCGACCCTCTTGTCCGCACCGAGTACCACGACACCGTCGGACGGTGCTACCGGCCTCGACCCAGTGAAGTCGATTGCGCTCACTTTGCCCGAGCCGTTGGAAGCCGACGCGCTGGCGAAGTTGATTACGATAGAGCTCCGACCGCTGCCCGGCATAGATGCTGCGGCAGCGCGGACCCTAACAAATGCTGATTTCGACGTGAAGGTGATAGAGCGCGCGGATCGTTCAGCGCCGGCCCAATACGTCGTCAACCTGCACGATCCAATTCCCAGCGGCACACGCGCGCTGCTGCATCTCAAACTCTCCTTGGAGACAGGTCTCGACGGAAGCTTTCAAGACATCTCTTTCTCGACCGCCGAGCCATTCCGCGTGACGCAACTCGGTTGCATCCAGCAGAGTTTTCCCATCCCCACATCGGGTGCCAGCTACAGCCCCGAAGACGCGATCAAGTGCCCCGGCGGCAACCCGACGATCAGTGTCGCTTTTTGTGCGGATCTGCCGCCGATCGGTCCGATCGCGGCGCGGAACCTAATCCGGATCTCGCCGCAGGTCGATGGCGTCACCTATACCGTGGCCAATAATCTACTCTGGGTCTCCGGTAAATTCGTGGCGGGTACACTTTATAAGCTCCGCCTCGAACCGGCGGCGCTGGCCGATAAGCAGGGTCGGCCTTTGCAGATGCCGTCACCAAGCGAAGTCTTTCTTTCCTTTGCCGAGCAGAAGAGCTTTCTCGACTGGCTCAGCGCCAACGGGATCGTCGAGCGTTACGGCGCGCAGATGCTGCCGTTGAAAGGTCGTGGTTTCGAGCAAGTTGATCTCCGGATCCACAAGGTCGATCCCTTGAATCGCTCATTCTGGCCTTTTCCAGATACGTCTGTGACGGTGGATGAAGCTGCAACCCCGCTAGCGCCTGGCGAAGAGCCGGCGCCGTATATCGATGTGCAGCGCTCTATCTCTGCGAGTGAACTCTCGGCGCAGATCAAGGCGCTGGGCTCGCCTAGTGTTTCAGATCTTATTGACCTGCCGCTAAAAAAGGGCAGTGCCGCGGCCAAGTTCGGACTCGACCTCAAGCCTTATTTTTCGAGAGTCGGCGGCGCGGACCGGCCCGGTACGTATCTTGTGGGCCTGCGGCGGATCGACAAATCCGCCGAGCGCACCTGGGTACGCGTGCAGCTCACTGATCTCAGCCTCTCAGCCATTGAAGAACAAGACCGCGTTCGTTTCGTTGTGACATCGATTGCGACAGGCAAGCCGGTTGAGAATGCCGAGATCAAGGTCGAGGGCGAGAATCGCGGTCAGTGGGTCGAAGCCTTCAGCGACTCGACTGGCAGTCAGGGTGAAGCAGAATGGACAGCGCCTGGACCCAATCGCAATTCTGTTGAGATCCGGCGCATTGTCGTTTCCAAGGACGGGGACACGCTGGTTCTGGATCCTACCCGGACGCCGGAAGTTTATGCCGACCAGAACTGGCTGACGAGCAGTGATACGTGGCTGCAATGGACCCAGCAGGATCTCCGTGGCCGTGCGCAGGCAGATGCCGATCTGGTCCACATCTTCACCGAGCGGCCGATCTATCGGCCGGAAGAACCGGTACATATTAAGGGCTATCTCCGTCACTATGCGGCCGGCGTGCTCGATTTTGAGCAACCCAACGCGATCTTAATCATCACCGGACCGGATAATACCGAGTGGCGCCACAAGGTTATAATCAACGAGTCCGGCAGTTTCTATGACTTCTTCGAGGAGAAGACGACGGCGACCGGCATCTATCGGGTAACGCTGGAGATTGAGGCCGAGGATGGTGTCAAACAGATCGGCAGTATGAGCTTCAAGAAAGAAGCCTATCGCCTGCCCACCTTCGCGGTGAATCTGGACGGTGCTACTAAGACCCCATCCGACGCACCCTTCACCGTCAAGCTCGCTGCCACGTATTATGCGGGCGGCGTGGTCGCGGACCGACCGGTGCATTGGCGCGTGACCCAGTTTCCCTATAATTGGACACTGGCGAAGCGCGACGGCTTCTACTATTCGACCGATGCGCGATTTTCCGGTATCGGCGATTTTGCCTCAACACCCGTTCTGCAGAAGGATGGCACCACCGACAGTCAGGGTGCAGCCGTGTTGGAGCTCAATCCGGCGATAGAGCCAACGGCACAGCCACGAAGCTATGTGGTCGAAGCGACGGTCATCGGCGACGACGATCAGACTGTGACTTCCACACAGGAGATCGCGGCACTGCCGCCTTTTGCGATCGGCGTGAAGGTGCCGCGCTATCTCAAAGATGTGGACGCCGTCCCAGTTGAGGTGCTTCTTCAAGGGCTCGACGACAAACTGGTCTCTGGCATGCCGGTCACCGTAAAGCTCCTGAAGCGCCGGTGGATCTCACAGCTTCAAGCCGGCGATTTCAGCGAGGGTGCGGCCAAATACGTGACTGAAACCGTCGATGAGACTGTTTCGGAGCAGCCGCTCACCAGCGGATCGGAGCCGAGCAGGCTCGATCTTAAGCTCACCGGTGCGGGCGTCTATATTCTGAAGGTCGAGGGTCGCGATGCGCTCGGGCGGACCCAGAGCGTTGCTGTCGATTTCTTTGCTGATGGGGGTACGCCTGTGACATGGTCGCGCCCGCCGGCTCAGGTCTTCAAAGTCACGACCGAGCAGCCGAACTATAAAGGTGGCGACACCGCAGTAATGATTCTGGAGAGCCCGTTACAGAACGCTGAAGCGCTTGCTATCGTCGAGCAGCCGGATGCGCGGATGCGCTACGAATGGGTTCATGTGCGTAACGGTGTCGGCCGGTTCGAGCTCAAGATTGATCCCACTTTCACGCCCCATGTGCCGGTCCATTTCCTGCTGATGCGTGGACGATTGCCCGGAATCTTACCGACGGCTGACCAGCTTGATCTTGGCAGACCGCAGACACTCGCTGCGACCAATTGGATTGCGGTGAAGCCGGTCAAGAACTTGGTCGATGTGAAGCTCGACTATCCGGAAAAAGCACTGCCGGGTGAGGAGATCACCATGAAGATCT
>CAYOYT010000016.1:0-1615 GCA_964408245.1 uncultured Dongia sp.
CTTCCATCATGCCGCAGAAGAAGAACCCAGATGCTGCAGAACT
Organism: uncultured Dongia sp.; assembly: GCA_964408245.1. Lineage (GTDB taxonomy): Bacteria > Pseudomonadota > Alphaproteobacteria > Dongiales > Dongiaceae > Dongia. The sequence goes on from CAYOYT010000016.1 coordinate 44, forward strand.
GGTTCGCGCCAAAGCAGGCGAGGTGATTGGGCTCACCGTTCAGCTGCTCATCATCCTCAAGGGCTTGCCGCTCACCTATGGCAAAGACATGCAGGACGATAAGGCGCCAACTTTTGCGGCGACGGATACAATTCTGCTGTCGCTTGCGGCGATGACCGGCATGATTCGCGATCTAACCGCCAACCGCGCGCGTATGCGCGATGCCTGCGAGCGCGGCTTCCTGACGGCCACCGACCTTGCCGACTGGCTGGTGAAACAATTGGGCCTGCCGTTTCGCGACGCGCATCACATTACCGGGACGTTGGTCAAGATGGCCGAAGACAAGGGTAAGGGCCTCGGCGATCTGACGCTGACCGAGATGCAGTCGGTAGAACTGCGCATCAGTGAAAGCGTCTACCCAGTACTGAAGGTAGAAAACTCTGTAGCCAGCCGCAAAAGCGAAGGCGGTACGGCACCAGACAATGTGCGAGCCGCGGCCAAGACCGCAAGGGAGCGATTGCTATGACGATATCGAAACTTTCCGTGGTGATGTTCGCGACCGTGCTCGCATTGACGGCAGGCTTGAGCGCTTGCGGTCGCAACGGTGTGCCAGAGCTGCCTAGGGAAGTCCACAAGGACAAGTATCCGCAACAATACCCGCAGACGCCGAGAGCCCAAACGGGCGTTTTCAGCGGGTAGTCAGCGGAAATCATTCAGTGGGACCAATGCTGGGTCTGGGCACGACGTTTAGGGCGATTGAAGAAGCATGAGCCATTTCCACTACGAGAACGGCGAGTTCTACGCCGAAGGTGTTCCTGTGAGCCGAATCGCGGCCAGCGTGGGAACGCCGTTCTATTGTTATTCGACGTCGAAGCTCAGCGAAAATTTCAGGAACTTTGACGCGGCGCTGGGTGGGCTCAACGCCAAGCTCTATTTTTCGTGCAAGGCCAATTCTAATCAGGCGGTGATCAAGACGCTGGCGGGTCTCGGTGCCGGCGCCGATGTCGTCTCGGTGGGCGAGATGTACCGTGCGTTGAAGGCCGGCATCCCTGCTGGTGAGATCATTTTTGCTGGCGTCGGCAAGACGCGCACCGAAATGGCGGAAGCGTTGAAGGCCGGCATCTACCAGTTCAATGTGGAATCGCCCGGTGAGTTACGCGCGCTCAATGACGTAGCGTTGAGTCTGGCTAAGCGCGCGCCAGTCGCTCTGCGCATCAACCCGGATGTTGATGCTAAGACCCATGCCAAAATATCGACCGGCAAGTCGGAAAATAAGTTCGGCATCGATATCGATCACGCGCCGGCGATCTATGCTGAGGCAGCAAGGCTGCCAGGCATTGAGGTAAAGGGTCTTGCCTGCCATATCGGTTCGCAGCTCACCGACATCGCGCCTTATCGCCATGCCTTTCAGAAAATGTCGGATCTTGTCAAAGCGCTGCGCGATAAAGGCCATACGGTGGAGCGCGTCGATCTCGGCGGCGGTATCGGTATCACCTATCGCGCTGAGCAGACGATCAGTTTCTCCGACTACACGAATGCCGTGGCGGAAAATTTCGGCAATCTGGGGCTGAAGTTGGAAGCGGAGCCCGGTCG
>CAYOYT010000016.1:1625-15783 GCA_964408245.1 uncultured Dongia sp.
CCTGCCGGGCGGCGGTTACGGCTTCAGCTACCACTACTCTTCCGGTGGCAGCCCTACCGCCAAGGGCGGCATCCTGGTGGCGCGCGTCCTTAATGTGAAGTAAGGCGTGAGCCGTACCTTCGTCATCGTCGATGCGGCGATGAACGACCTCATCCGGCCGACACTTTACGATGCTTATCATCAGATCCTGCCCGTGCGTCAGCCGGCCGATGGCGCACCGGTGACCAAGGTCGACGTGGTTGGTCCGATCTGTGAAAGTGGTGATCAATTCGCAGAACAACGGCCTTTGCCGCCCCTTGTCACAGATGATCTGGTCGTTTTCAGCGAGGCTGGCGCCTATGGCGCGGTCATGTCCTCGACTTACAATACCCGTCCGCTTCTGCCGGAGGTCCTCGTGAAAGGCGATAAGTTTGAGGTGGTTAGACCCCGCCAAACTTATGACGCAATCATCGGCCAAGACAGGCTGCCTAGCTGGCTGTAAACTGCTTTCTGTGCTGCCAGCGATGTTGTTGCCTGATGCGTTGTGGCTGGCGGATGTTGAAGGAGGATTGATGGCACGGCGCCCGGTTCTCGGCGAAGATAAGCCCGTGATGGCTCAGCACTCTGGGGCTCAGCACTCTGCGGCTCAGCACGCGGGGAGCCACCTGCCTGGCCGCGTTCGCGTGATGGCGCTTCTCGCCTGGGTTATCCTGCTGATCGAGCGCCTTTGGGCGGCGTTGACGCCGGCTGGTGCCATCTTGCTGCTGGCCCTCGCACTGGCCTGGTCCGGTTTGCCGCGCGATTTGGGCGTTTGGCTCCATCTGGCACTCCTTGCCGTCATAGCTGTGGGTTTCCTTTATGCGCTCTGGCGTGGATTTCGTGGTTTCCGCCTGCCGCACTGGCACCTGGCGCTGCGGCGCCTTGAGCGCGATAGCGATCTCGAGCACAGGCCGCTCACCCATATCGACGATGCGCAGATCAGCAATCTGATCGATCCTGCGGCAGCCGGTCTCTGGGCGCGGCATCGCGCGCGGCTGCTGGCATCGATCGGCCGGCTCGATCTCAAATGGCCAGATAACGGCCTGGTCGTCCGCGACCGATATGCCTTACGTCAGCTAGCGCTATTGCTCGCCGTCGTGGCATTCATGAGTGCGAACGACACCTGGCTGCGGCGGATCGATCAGGCTCTCCTGCCAAATTTCTCCGGGGTCGAAAATACCGATCAGATTATGGTGGAAGCTTGGATCACCCCACCTGATTACACAGCGCTGCCGCCGATCAGCTTGAGCCTCGCGCAACAAGGCGAGGGCACGGAGACGCTGAAAGTGCCTATGGGCTCGCGCCTTCTGGTACAGGTCCAAGGTCTGCCGACCAGCGGGATGGGCGGCCCGGCGATACTTGTCGCCAATAATGAGGAGCTTGCTTTCGATGTGCTCGATGCCAGCACGCAGCGTTCCGAAACGACGCTGTCGAAAGGTAAGTCGATCGGCGTGCAATCGAGTTTTTCCACGGTTGTCGAATGGCCAGTGGCAATCGTGCCGGACATGGCGCCCAAGGCCGAATTCGGCAGCAATCCGGGCATCACAGATCGCGGCGTTCTGCGTCTGGGTTACAGCGCCAGTGATGATTATGGAGTGACGGATCTGCGGCTGGTGGTGAGCCGCGGCGCCGAGGATTTCGAATTCAAGTTGCCGCTGGCCCAGGCGACGCTTGGCTCCGATGGCCGGCGCAATGCGCAAGGCGGTAGCTTTCAGGATTTTACGGCGCATCGCTGGGCCGGGCTCGATGTCGAATTGCGTCTGGTGGCACGAGACGCCATGGGTCAGATCGGTGCCTCAGCGCCGTTGGCATTCACCTTGCCCGAACGGAAATTCTATCACCCAGTTGCCCGCGCTATCATTGAGCTGAGGAAGCGACTTGCCAGCGACTGGCAATCTCACAATTCGATCTCACGCGAGCTTGACGTTCTGAAATCGCAGCCCGAAACCTATGACGACAGCGTGGTTGCCTTCATGGGGATGGATTTTGCCGCGCGGCGCTTGCGAACTGCGGCATTTGCGCCATCCGACATGCTGCCGATCTTGCAATTGATGTGGGATACGGCTGTCGATCTCGAAGACGGCGGCACGTCGCTGGCGTTGAGCGAGTTCCGCCGCTTGCAGCAAGCCTTGCAGAATGCAATCGAGCGCGGCGCCTCGGATGAAGAGATCGAGCAGCTGATGAATCAGCTGCAAGAGGCGATGAACCGTTACATGCAAGATCTGCAGCAGCAAATGCAGCGGGCGATGGAAAGTGGGCAGCAGATGCGCCAGCTTTCACCCAACGGGTTGAAGCTGTCGCAGCAGGATCTCAACCAGATGCTCAACGACGCACGCAACATGGCACGCTCCGGTGCGAAAGAGTCTGCCAAGCAGATGCTCGACCAACTTCAGAAGCTGATGGAGAATCTGCAGGCTGGCGTTCCGTCGACGATGAGCGCCGAAAGTCGTGCGCAACAGGAGCTGAACAGCGAGCTTGGCCGTTTGATGCAACGCCAACAGAAATTGCTCGAGGAAAGCTACAACGCCCAACGCGGCCAGCAACCTGGTGAAGAAGGCGTGGGCGAGGGGGAAATGGAGCAAGGCCAAAACCAAGGCGAAGGCACGCCCGGTGACGGTGGCAACGGCCAGGCACGGGGTTCCGGCGCGATGGGTCAGGAGCAGCTGCGGCGTGAGCTTGGAAATCTCATGCAGCGTTTCGGCAACGCGCTGGGCGATCTGCCCAAGGGTCTGGGCGACGCCGAGCAATCCATGCGGGGGGCTGTCGATAATCTGAATAATCAGGATTTCGGCGGTGCTGCCGAGAATCAGAACAATGCGCTTAATCAGTTGCAGCAGGGCCTACAGGACGCCCAGGAAATGATGCAGCGCCAGGCCGGTCAGGTTCCGGGCCGCGGCACACGTGACAAGATGGATCCTTTCGGCCGTCCCGCCAACGATGACGGACCCGGCGGCAATGCCATCGACAGTTCAAATACCGACATCGGCGTCGACAAGGAGCCGGCACAGAAGGCGCGGGAGATCTTTGAGGAGCTGCGTCAGCGACGTAACGATCCTAGTCGGCCCAAGCAGGAACGCGATTATCTCGATCGTCTGCTGAAGCAGTTCTAGCTGTCGGTCGCACGACTTCGGTCAGGAATTTCAGCTCATAGATTTCAGCTTTTGCCGACGAAGGATCAGGCCTTCTGGCTAGCCAAAGCGGCGTCGACGGCGCTGCAGATCTGCTGCAAGCTGAAGGGCTTCGTGATGATGTCGGTGACAGCACCCCGTTGGCTGCGTATGCCATCGGCACGCTCGCGGGCATCGGCGAAACCGGTCATCATCACAATGCTCATGCGCGGGTTTATATGGGCAGCCGTCTCGGCCAATGCCACGCCGTCGACGCCGGGCATGACGATATCGGTTAGCATCAGATCGTAGGTCTGCGCCTTCAAGGCAACCATCGCCGCCTTACCGTCACTGACGGCAGTCACTTTATGACCACGATGGGTAAGCGCTCGAATGACGAAAGCGCGAACCGATTCATCGTCTTCGGCTAACAGGATTGAGGACACAGTTTTTTCAGCCCTTCTGGTACTCAGCGAAGCCGTGCGTGTAGACATGACAGCCATCTACTCACCAGTTCTGTCTTGGCCCACCTTGCCAGGGCGGCGCTACGGTTAGCTTCCGGCGACCGACCCTGAACCTTTGCTCAAAGCCGTTATACGGTAACGAAATTGCCCATCTTTTGTTCTTCGTCATCGATCCGCGATGCAGCGAATCGGACCACAATCAACGATGGTTTAACCATTCCGAGGTGAGTTTAAGACAAAATCGTTAATTTTTGGTAAGACTGCTTTTGGTACCGTAGCTGATACCGCTCCTAAATCATGGCGGATTTTGGTCATTTTTTCAGATAGATAAGTTAACAACCCTCGGTGCACGCGAATGTGAAAGCCCCGCAATTCCCAACAAGCCCGACTCTATTCGTCGGTGGAGAACTCGATCCGGAGGGTCTTGGTGCCTTTGGGCAGGCTGTCCAGGAAGGTCCGAAAGGTGATCGTCTCGCCAGGCTCAATATTTTCCTGTTCTAAACGGAAGGGATAAGCATCCCCCACCTGCTTGCGTTCGGCATCCAGGGCTTTGATCACGAAGATCGGCAGATTTACTGGATATTCCGATTTGTTGAAGACGTCGGCTTGGACGGAGTAGACCGACTTTCCGTCCTCATTGCGCTGGTTAAAGATCAGGTTAGCGGTTTCCAGATCCTCCGCTGGACTGGTCGTCGAGATACCCATCAGGCTGTAGACCATGTCCAGAGCCGGAACGGCGCGGGAGATTTCGGCGCGGAAGTAGAAGACACCAGCAAGCCCAATCAGCATGCCAGCCAGCACGATATAAGCGGGGCGAATGGCGACACGACGCTTGGGCATCATCGGGCGCAGTTTGGGTGGCACCGTAATGGGGCCGGTTGGTATTTGCGGCGTGCGCGGGCGCGGCGGGGCGGCCGCGATATGGGGCGCCGCCTCGGCCAAAGGTGGTTCTGGCGCTGGTTTGGCCATTTCTGGCGTTGATTGTGGCGCGCCTATCGGCTCTGCCACGAGGGCGAGCTCAGCGGGTGTTCCCTCTGGATTCTCGAGCTTGGGCGGCAGCTGCTTCCATTTGTGGCTGCATTTGGCGCAGCGCACTGTCCGGCCCCCCTCGCCGAGGAGTGCCGCATCCAAAGAGAATCTGGTGGTGCAAGCCGGGCAGGAAACAATCACTGATTCGTCCGCTCTATCGATAACTTCGCCCCGTTTATAGGTCCCGCTCGCCCGTGGGACAAGTCTGCTACCCTGTGGCACGCCCACAAGACGCTGAAAAATCATCCTTCTTTGCCCGAGTCGGGAGGCTGCATCAGCTTTACGAAAGCGAAGCCGCTATGTCATCTTAACGCCCTCCCGCGCCTGCGATCGGTGCGGATTGCATGATACCCTGCCGGTCAAGTTGCCGGCGGCGGGGCGCCAGTCAGCTGGGATGTAGGCACGTGGTTTTATTCGATCAGGTCTCGGTACAGTACGACACCGGACCGCAAGTCCTCAGGGATATCAGCTTCACCCTGGCGCCGGGCTCGTTCCATTTTTTGGTCGGGCGCTCCGGCGCCGGTAAATCCTCTTTGCTGAAGTTAATGTATCTAGGCCTTCGTCCGAGTTCCGGACTCGTTAATCTTTTCGGGCGCGACGTCGCTACGCTTGCCCGCGCCGACTTCCCGAACATCCGCCGTCGCGTGGGCGTAGTGTTCCAGGATTTTCGGCTGATCGAGCATCTGTCGGCGCTGGACAATGTCGCTTTGCCCTTGCGTGTTGCGGGCGTGCGCGAGGCGGATATCCGGCGCCATGGCAGCGAGCTCTTGAGTTGGGTCGGTCTTGCCGATCATCTGAACGCTCTACCCGCGACCCTGTCAGGCGGTCAGCAGCAGCGAGTCGCCATCGCGAGAGCGGTTATCGCGCGGCCCAATCTGCTCCTTGCGGACGAGCCTACCGGCAACGTCGATGACGTGATCGGTCTTCGCCTCATGTATCTGTTCGAAGAATTAAACAAGCTTGGCACCACCGTGGTCGTCGCGACCCATAACGACGCGCTGGTCAGTCGCTTCACGCATCGCCAGCTGCGACTGGAACAGAGCAGCGTGCGCATCTTCGACCCTGCAGCAGTCACGTCGCGTCCAAGCAGCTTCACCGCGGGGAACGCTTGATGCTGGGCTTGCGGACCGATCTGCCGCTCGACCGGGATGCCTCGGCGCGGTTCCTGCCGTGGATACTCGGTTTCATGGTTTATCTCGCTGCGCTTGCGGTCGGAACCGCCCTGGTGGTCGATCGTCTTTCGACGCATTGGCAAAGTGGTCTGACTGGCAATCTCACCGTCGAGGTACCCTTCACCGATGATATCAGTGTCGCGGAGCGTTCAGAGATTCTGGACAAAGTGATCGATCTTCTAAGCGCTACACCGGGCGTTGCGGGCACCACCTTGCTCGATGATCGCGAGATCGCGCGATTGCTGGAACCCTGGTTGGGGCCGGAGGCGGGTGAGCTCGATATTCCGCTTCCAACCATGATCGCGGTCACCTTGCGCGAGGATGCGGTCCTCGACCAGACGCAGCTTCAGCACGACCTTACAGCGATCCAAAGTGGGGCAAGGGTCGACGCACACGCCGATTGGATCGCAGATGCGCTCTCCTTTTTGCGTGGACTAAAGCTGCTTGCGACGCTGTTGACCGGGATTGTTTTGGCTGCGACCGCACTCACCATCATCTTCGTAACACGCACGGGTCTCTCCATTCATCGCAGCGTGATCGAGATCGTGCATCTTATTGGCGCGCCGGATGTCTATATCGCTGGCCAGTTCCAGGCCCAGTCACTGCGTCTGGGTCTGTTGGGGGGAATTGTCGGAACTTTATTGGCCGCAGCTACCATCATTGGTGCCGATCATCTCTTGCGAGAGACAACACTCTGGGGCGGCAGCGGCGAAGCGGAGATTACGGACCTCGCGCTTGATCTGCAGCTTATGCCTTGGCAATGGGGCGTTCTAGCTCTTCTACCGATTGGCACTGCGCTCATCGCCATGGTGACGGCTAGGTGGACAGTCCTGCGTTCGCTAGCGCGCTTCATCTGAACCTGGTAGATAGGCCGCCATGGGAGTCAACCGCATCAATTTCCGCGATCCGCAAACACAGCGCGAGGGGCTAGGGCAAAAGCTCGTCCATTTTGCGTTACTGGTGATGTTTCTGTGGATCATTGGCTTCATGGGTTTTATCAGCTTCATCCCGCGTGACGTGCGCGATGCCACGACAAAGACCGACGCCATCGTCGTCCTGACGGGCGGCGGTGATCGACTGGCTGAGGGGTTCCGTTTGCTCGATGCGGGGCTCAGCCCGCGCATGCTCATCACGGGGGTTGCACAGGGAGTTTCCCTGCAGCAGGTGATTGAAGGCATGAGCCGCGACAGGAGCGTGGTGCCGTCACCCGATAACCTCGCTTGCTGCGTGACGTTGGGATACGAGGCTGGCAATACTGTCGGCAATGCGGTTGAAGCGGCAACCTGGGTGCGAGACAACAAGGTCACCTCAGTGCGCCTTGTTACAGCGAATTACCACATGAAGCGCAGCCGACTTGAATTCCATCGTGCGCTGCCCGGCATCGCGATCATTTCCCATCCAGTCTTTCCCAAGGAAGTGCAGGATAATTGGTGGTTCGTGAAGCCGCGCATTCTCATTTTACTGGCCGGCGAATATCATAAATTTATCGGCGCCTGGGCGCGTGGAATATTGCAAGATGGCGTCATCTGGGTCGGTGGCGATGATGCCACGCTGGATTGGTGGCCCGATTGGGCGAAGATCCACTGGTCTTGGTCGACCAACTCATGACAGCTCTTCGAGCCTTCGTCTTCAACATTCTCTATCTGTTGTGGTCGGTGGCGATGCACATCATTTGCCTGCCGCTGTTGTTGGCGCCAGCAAGGGTTATCCTCGCCGCCGCGCGCTTGTGGATCGCTGGTGCGCTTTGGCTCCTTAAATTATGCGTCGGCCTAGGTGTGCATGAAATCGGCGCGGAAAACATACCAAAGGAACCAGCGCTCTTTGCGGCCAAGCATCAGTCGGCTTGGGAAACGCTTTATCTTTCGACGCGCCTCCGCAATCCGGCCTTCGTACTGAAAAAGGAACTCCTGCTGATTCCCGTGTTCGGCTGGTTCCTTGCGAGAAGCGGCATGATCGCCATTGATCGCAGCGGTAAGGCGACAGCTTTGAAGAAGATGGTGGCTGATGCCAAGGCAACCTTCGCTAAGGGTCGGCCCGTCGTCATCTTTCCTGAAGGAACGCGGGTGGCGCCTGGAGCCACCATACCTTATCAGCCGGGAATTGCCGCTCTTTATGCTCAGCTTGGCGTGCCCGTCGTGCCGGTGGCCCTCAATTCCGGTCTCTTCTGGGGCAAGAAGGTACTCCTAAAAAAAACCGGCACGATTACTATTCAATACCTGCCCGCGATCCCGCCCGGGCTCGATCGCAAGACCTTCATGCGTGAGCTAGAAGTACGAATCGAAAGCGCGTCGAAGAGGTTGGCCGATCAGTGCTGATCGAGCTTGAACTCGATGCGGCGATTCTTGTTGTAAGCGGCATCGTTATCCGTGGGATCGAGCGGGCGGAACTCGGCATAACCTGCTGTCACCATGCGCTCAGCTGGCAAGCCACGGCTGATCAGGTACTTGGCGACGGCGACGGCGCGGGCGGTTGAGAGCTCCCAGTTTGAAGGGAACTGCGTCGTGGCGATGGGGCGCTTGTCGGTATGGCCGTCGATGCGTAGGACCCAGTCGAGATCTTTTGGGATATCCATCGAGAGCAGGATGAGCGTGGTCGCAAGATCGTCAAGCTGCGACTTGCCGGCATCGCCCAGAATTGCCGATCCCGTATCGAATAAAACTTCAGATTGAAAGACAAAGCGATCACCGACGATGCGGATATCTTGTCGATCACCCAACACTTCGCGCAGTCGCCCGAAGAATTCGGAACGATAGCGCGCTAGTTCTTCGACCTTCGACGCCAACGCCGCGTTAAGGCGGGTGCCAAGATCAACAATCTGCACTTCCTGATCTTTAGACTTTTGCTCAGAAGCGTCCAGTGCCTGACTGAGGCGGGACAGTTCTTCACGTAAGGCAAGCATCTGCTTATTCAGAAGCTCAACCTGCAACTGAGCTTCATCGGCGATCTTCTTCTTCTCGAGATCGTTTCCTAGAATCTGCTGCTGCAATTCATCCTTGAGGCTTTCGAGGGCCGCGATATCGGAGAGCAGCGCCGTGATGCGTTGGCGATCGGCATCGATCGTTTCGTAGGCCTCTTTGAGTTTTTGGACCTGATCTTCGTTGACCGCAGCTTGTCGGCTGGCGGCATCGCGCTCGCCGATCACAACGTTCAGCTGGTTCTTCAGCTCGTCGCGCTCCGCGGTCGAGCTCGATAGTTCAATCGACATCTGCGAAAGCTGACTCTTCAGCTCTTCGGCATTCTTTTTTTCCATCGCCAACATGTTGGCGATCTCGGAAATTTGCACGTTCAGCTTTGCCAGCGCGTCGTCCTTGCCAGAAAGGGCGAGGCTCAGGAACATCTGCGACGTGACGAAGACCAAAAGGACGAAGACAATGACCATGAGCAAGGTCGACAGGACGTCGACATAGCCCGGCCAGGCTTCCATCGGTCGCTGGCGGCGGCGTCCCGCAGCGGCCATGGATCAGCGCTCCGTGCCGGCGGCGACAGCGATGGTTCGGGCCAGCAGCTTAATCTCAGCCCGCAACTCCTGGGTGGATTGCGACCGACCATGCGCCAAATCCGCGGACAGGCGCGCCAGATGTGCGTCGAGATTGCGCAGATGATTGCGGCTGTTGGCGTCGATGCCAAAACTACCGGCGGCCGCTAGCTCGACCAAGCGTGCGGTCGCCTGCTGCTGGTCGCGCGTCTGGTCGTTGAGAACGGCAAGCTGGTCGGAGAGCTGCTTGATCTCGGCCCGCATTTCTTGGAGGGATTGTGACCGGCCCTGCGCTAATTCCTCAGAGAGGCGTCCCAGATGCGCCTCGAGATTGCGCAGATGGTTGCGGCTATTGGTATCGATGCCGAAACTACCGGTAGCTGCTAGCTCGGCCAGGCGTCCGGTCGCCTCCTGTTGGTTGCGCGTCTGGTCATTGAGAACGGCAAGCTGGTCGGCGATCAACTTGATCTCGGCCCGCATTTCTTGGACGGAGTGTGACCGGCCCTGCGCTAATTCCTCGGAGAGGCGCGCCAGATGCGCGTCGAGATTGCGCAGATGATTGCGGCTGTTGGGGTCGACGCCGAAGCTACCGGTGGCCGCTAGCTCGGCCAGGCGCGCCGTCGCCTCCAGTTGGTTACGCGTCTGGTCGTTGAGAACGGCTAGCTGATCGGCGATCAACTTGATCTCGGTCCGCAATTCCTGGGTGGCTTGTGCCCGGCCTTGCGCCAACTCTTCGGAAAGGCGTGCCAGATGCGCATCGAGATTGCGCAGATGGTTGCGGCTGTTGGGGTCGATACCGAAACTACCGGCGGCCGCTAGCTCGGCCAGGCGTGCGGTCGCCTGCTGCTGGTCGCGTGTCTGATCGTTGAGAACGGCAAGTTGGTCAGCGAGCTGCTTAAATCCGCTGACTGAAACGTTGCGACTTTCCTCACCGCGCTGGAGGACGCGCTGCAATTCACCGATGCTTTCGGCATTCTGCTCGAGCAAGGCCTGGATGTAAGCAGGGATCGGCTGATCGCCCACATCGGCAAAGCCGCTGAAGCCGCTGGAAGAAAGACGAGCATGGGTTGATAGCCAGTCTTCAAGCTCATTGAAGAAGCGGCTCTGCGCCTGACCCGCCTGTAATTCCAGAAAGCCGATGATGAGCGAGCCGGTAAGGCCGAAGAGCGAGGATGAAAATGCGATGCCCATACCGGCGAGCGGCTTGGCCAAGCTCTGCTTTAATGTATCGAACAAAACGCCTGGATCGTTGGCACTGCCCACTTGAAGACTTCCAATCGCATCGGCAACACCTTTCACCGTATCGAGCAAACCCCAAAAGGTGCCGAGCAAGCCGAGGAAGATGAGAAGCGAGGTGACGTAGCGGCTGATCTCGCGATTGTCGTCGAGCCGCGACTGGACGCCGTCGAGCACGGAACGCAGCGAGCTTGCATTGATGTTAAGCCGCCCGGTCTTGTCCTTGAGCATCGCCGCCAGAGGAGCGAGGAGGCGAGGTTGGCTGTAGCTTTGGGCGAAGTTTCCGGTCCGGAAATCCTCGATCCAGCTAATGTCAGCGTAGAGCCGCACGACCTGCCAGATGGTAAAGAGGATACCGAGCAGTAGCACCGCCAGGATACCGGTATTGAGGATCGGGTTGTGGGAATAGGCGACGAAGATCGGCTCCCACAGCAAAAACGCCACTCCGCCCGCGGCGAGAAGCGCAATCAGCATCCACAGCAATTGCCAGATCGGGCGGCTCATTGTTGCCACCTTCTTGTCAATGCCGGCAGCGCGGTGACAGTCTTGTTGAAAGACGCCATCAATATGCCTCAGCCAGCCGAAGGAACGATGTCGACGCGATCGGCCGGACCACCTTCGGATTTCGTGCCGAGAGCGCGGACATCAATACGGTTCGAGCGTACGCCTTTGCCGATGAGGTATTTGCGCACTTCGAGGCCACGGGCGAGCGCCTTGCGACGAGCCTGGCTCTCGGCGTCCGCGGTACCGCTGCTATAGGCGAGGACCTGGACCTTCAAGTTCTGATCGCCGGCCATCTTATCGGCCAGGGCGTCGAGATCGGTGGTGGCGCTCTGCGGCAGGTCGTCGCTGCCACTATCGAAGACGATTCGCGCGCCGCCGGCAGGAGCGCCGGTACCGGCATTGGTATTGGCCGGGACTTCTGCACTGGCGACTTGCTCGGCCGGTTGACTGGATGTCGAGGCTGTTTCTGGCGTCGCATCGCCACTGGAAGCAGCTGCGGCAACGGCCGAAGCCGGAGCGTTTCCGGCCGGCGATGGCACGCTGGCCGGCACGGTCTCGGGTTCGGACGGCGGGGTCGGGTCCGGAACGGGCTCGGCCGCCACCGGTACCGATTCCGGCGCTGCGACCACTGGCGTGGCGGTTTGGGATTTGGCCGATTGTGTCGGGGTCGAGGGTGTCGCCGCCGGGGCTGATTCCAGTACCGCTTCGGCTGCCGCGACCTGAGCGGCCGCGCCGTTCTCCGTCGCGGTTGGCGTGGATGCTGGGGGAAGTGCTGCAGCCTTCTTCTTTTTGCGCTTTTTCTTGGTCGGCTGCGCGTCGGCGTATTGCTGGCCGCCCGGGTAGTACAGGTAGCTTTGCGGATAACTGTTCCCAGTGGGTGTGCTGATCGGCAGACCGATGCGGTTGCCCATACCAGGTGCAAAGGCTGGATTGGCATAGGGGGCAACGAAGGATGCCGAGTTCGGTACCGCCGGATAGCCATAGGCGGGCTGCGCGCTATAGCCGTAAGCCGGGACGCCCTGGCCATAGGGTGTGAAGACAGATTTCGGCGCAGCGCTCGGACGGGCGCTCGGAACGGGGTAACCGTAGGGCTGATAGCCGCCGGGAACGGCATAAGGTGTTGGTGCGTAAGGCGTCGGTGCATAAGCAGGCGCGTAAGGCTGTGGGGCGTAGGGCGCTGGCGCATAAGGGGTCAAGGCGCCGTAATTGACGCTGACGGTGGCCGAACTTGCCTGGGGCAGGTAGTAGGCTTGCTGGGCCATTGCGGCCGGCATCGCGTAAAGACACCCGATGGCTGCAGTGCTGGCCAATAGCAGCCGATGAAGAACCGAATTCCTGCCGAGGCCAGATGCCTTTGCCTGCTTGCTCATTTCCATCTACCACTTTCAGAATTAAGGGGTGCAATTGGCGAGGACTATAACCGATCCGATTTTGTCCCCACAACCCGCACTTTGCACAAGCAGTATAAGTATTTAGCGGGTAACAGATACGTTACTGAGCCACTTGCCGTATATGCTGGCCGGCTATCTGGTCCGATTCAGTGCCCGATAAGGTTCTGAATCGGGGCGTGCAGCATATTGTTCGTGGCAAGAATCTCGCCCAAGGCGAGAGTGACTGGCTTACCCTTAAGATCGCTCACATAGCCACCGGCTTCCTTGACCAATAGCATGCCGGCCGCGATATCCCAGGGCGAGAGAAATTCTTCCCAGAAGCCTTCATAGCGGCCGCAAGCGACGTAAGCGAGGTCGAGGGCTGCGGCGCCAAAACGACGGATGCCGGCGGTCTCGCGCATCGCCTTTTCGATCTGGCGTTGAAAACGATCGATATGGCCGTGACCTCGGAACGGGATGCCGGTCGAAAGCAGGCTCTCGTTTAAGTTCTTGCGGCCCGAGACGCGGATGCGGCGGTCGTTAAGAAAAGCACCAGCACCTTTCTCGGCATAGAAGAGTTCGTCCTTGACTGGATCGAAGACGACGCCGGCGGTGATCTCGCCCCTTACCTCGAGCGCGATCGAAATGCAAAAATGCGGTATGCCGTGCAAGAAGTTCGACGTGCCGTCGAGTGGATCGACAATCCAGCGGCTTTCGGTATCGACGCCTATCTCTTCGCCGCTTTCTTCCATCAGGAAACCGAAATTGGGACGCCCCTTTTTCAGCTCTTCCTTGATTAGTTTTTCCGCCTTGTGATCAGCAGTGCTAACGAAATCTGCCGGCCCTTTTTGCGATACCTGCAGCTGTTCAACCTCGCCGAAATCGCGGCGCAAGGATCGCGCGGCCTTGTCGGCCGCCTTGCACATGACATTGAGGAGAGCAGAGCGGAGGGCCATTAATCGATCATTCTTTAGCGCGTTCCATGTATTCGGAATCGGCAGTGCGGACGACGATCTTGGTGCCCGAGCCGACATGCGGCGGGACCATGACGCGGACACCGTTCTCGAGCACGGCGGGTTTATAGGAAGACGACGCGGTCTGGCCCTTCACCACGGCATCGGCCTCGACGATGAGGCAGACCACGGTTTCCGGAAGGGTGACCGAGATCGGCGAGCCTTCGTAGCTTTCGACCGTCACCACCATGCCCTCGCTCAAATACACAGCCGGCTCACCGATCATGTCACTGTTGAGTGTTAGCTGCTCGAAGGTGTTGCTATCCATGAAGGTGTAGTCGTCACCCGACGCGAAAAGAAATTGATATTCATGTTCGTCGAGGCGGACGCGATCGACGATATCCGCCGAACGGAAGCGCTCGTTGAGCTTGGTACCGTCGCGGATCTCTTTCAACTCGACCTGCAGAAAGGCGCCGCCCTTGCCCGGTTTCACGTGTTGCGTCTTCACTGCACGCCAGAGGCGGCCTTGGTGTTCGATGATGTTGCCGGGGCGAATGGCGTTGCCGTTGATCTTCATGGAGTCAACCTGATCAGTCTTTAAGATTAGGGTTTGTCTGGAGAGCGGCCGGTTTCTAGCAGGAAGCCCCCAGATAGTAAACCTGCTGCTCGAACCGCTTCTATCTATCTGATCGATCTGCGGTTTAAGCCTTGCCGAGATTCTGCAACCGCGCGATCTATCAGTCGATTGAGAGAGGGGTGATAAAGAGGGCATTAGCACCAAATTATAGGCAGCTGCAGCAGTTAGATCTCTTCGCAACCGTCGACTGTCT
>CAYOYT010000017.1:0-15306 GCA_964408245.1 uncultured Dongia sp.
CCTCATCGCCGGGGTGATTGAGGGGCTGCAGCACCTCTTCGCAAAACTTGCCAGCTTCCTCGAGGATCGTGCTGACCAGATCCGGCGTTGCGTCGGCGAAATCGGGAATCTGCTGCGGCAGGTTTTCGAGCTGCAGCAATTCGGTCAACACGAACTGAATATCGCGCAAGGGGGCTTTATAGGCGGGCATTATCTCGGTCCTTTTCTGCGAGACCCCCTCTCCCCGACCCTCTCCCACTTAGGGGAGGAAGGGAAAAGGCATGGCTCGCTCGCATTCCCTCCCCCCAACGAGGGGGAGGGTTAGGGAGAGGGGGGATGCGCCACAACGCCATCCGGTTCAGTTCCTCAATGGCTTACCTGTGTTCAACATGTGTTCCATGCGAGCGAGCGTTAGTCCGGTGCGGAGCAGGGTCATGAAAGCCTTCTTCTCCAGTTTCGAGATCTGGTCTTCGGTGACGATCTCGGTGATGTCTGTCTTGCCGCCAGAGAGTACTTCGGCCAGGGCGTCCAAGACCGTGACATCGTGCGGCATGGCCTTACCTTGTTGCGCGTAACCTTCGACAGCGAGCCCCAGCGCGGTGCGACCGGTCGGGCCGGGCAGGCGCAATTCAACCGGGGCTGGTGCTTGGTAACCAGAAGCTAGTAGCGCCAACGCCTTCTGCTTGGCATCGAACAGCAGACGGTCGCGGTTCATGGTGATGGCGTCACCCTGGCGCAAGAAGCGCAGTTCTTTTGCCTCTGCCGCGGATTTAGCGACCTTGGCAATCGAGATCGTTTCGAAGGCCAGGGCCAGCGGTGGCATCGGGCCTTTCGGATCCTTCGGGCCTGGCTGATAGCGCAGCAGCATTTCCTTGCAGCCGCCCCAGCCCGGAATGAGGCCGACACCAACTTCGACGAGACCCATATAGGTCTCGGCATGAGCCTGGATCGACGCGCAGTGCAGCAGAATCTCGCAGCCGCCGCCTAACGCCATGCCGGCCGGCGCACCAATCACGGGGAAGGGGGCGAACTTTACCGCTTTGTAAGCAGATTGGCCGGTGCCGATCATGTCGTCGATCATCGGCCACATGGCGATGTTAGCGGCAAAGAGAGCAAGGCCGATATTGGCACCGACAGAGAAATTCTCGGCCTCGTTGTGGATGACGAGAGCTTTCATCTTTTTTGCCACGACGTCGACCGCTTGCTTGACCAACGCCAGGCTGTCGGGATCGAGCGCATTCATCTTGCTGTGAAACTCAAGGCACGCGACACCATCGCCGATGTCCCAGAGCGAGGCCGAGCCGTTCTTGATGATCGGTTTGCTGCTCAGCTTGATGTCGGACAGCAGCAGCACGCCCTCGGGGCGGGTCAGTTTCGTGTAATGCCCGTCGGGCTTGAGATGCTCGATCTGGCCGTCCTTGACGCGATAAAAACCACCGGCTTTGGCAGCTGTGCTGAGGAAAGGCGGGACGGGTCGTTTTTCGGCGGCGAGTTTTTCGGCGAACCAGGCGGCACCCAGTTGATCGATCATCTCGAACGGACCACGCTTCCAGTTGTAGCCAGTTTTCATACCTTGATCGACAGCCACCACATCCTCGGCGATCTCCGGCACCAGCGAAGCAGAGTAAGAGAGGAGTTGGGAGAGAACCTTCCAGGCATATCGCCCGCCCTTGTCCTTATGCTCGACAAGAACGCGAAGACCACCTTTGGCCGCATCCGCCGAATCGAGCCGGGCGCGATCGCTGGGGCTATAGGTACCGCTCACGAGGTCGATCGATTCCTTGACCTTGACCCCGTTATCGGTGTTGAGGCGATAGAAGCCGCCTTTGCCTTTGCGACCTGTGTAACCGTCGGCGATCATCTTTTCGAGCAGCGGCCAGGGGTGGCGTAGCTTCATATAGGCGTCTTCGGGAGAGAGGAGGCTTGCCATGCTTTTGTCGACATGCGGCATAAGGTCGAGGCCGACGAGATCGAGTAGGCCAAAGAGACCGGTCTTCGGCGCCCCGATTGGGCGACCCATGATCGCATCCGCTTCCTCGACGGTGAGGCCGAGATCGCGTGCTGCGGTGACCGCTGCCTGCATCCAGAAGACGCCGATGCGGTTGCCGATAAAACCGGGCGTGTCCTTGGCGCGAACAATGGTCTTGCCCAGCATCCGATCGCCGAAATCGCAGATATCTCTCAGCACCTCGGGCCGCGTCTTCTGGCCACCGACGATCTCGAGCAGGCGCATATAGCGTGGTGGGTTGAAGAAATGGGTGATGCAGAAATCGCTCTGCACGCTTTCCGGCATGCCCTCGACCAGTTTGACTAAGGGAATGGTTGAGGTGTTGGAGGACAGGACCGATCCCTTTTTCCGCCGGCCCTCCAATTTGTGATAGAGACTCTGTTTAAGATCGAGACGCTCGATGATCGCTTCGACCACCCAATCGACATCGGCCAAGGCCTCGAGATCGTCTTCGATATTGCCAGGGGTGATAAGCCGGGCCGCCGCCTTCGACATAAGCGGTGCCGGGTCAGCTTTCAGCAGCTTCTCAATCGCCCCCTTGGCGATAGCGGAACGGTCGCCTTCCTTTGGCACGATATCGAGCAGCAGAACGGGAATACCGGCATTGGCGATCTGGGCAGCAATGCCCGCCCCCATGACGCCAGCGCCAATGACGCAGGCCTTTTGGATGGGCATCAGATGGCCTCCAGAATGGTCGCTATGCCTTGGCCGCCGCCGATGCATTGCGTTGCCAGCGCGAACTTCTTGCCTTCGCGCTTCAACAAGGCTGCGGCCTTACCGGTGATGCGTGCACCCGTGGCGCCCAAAGGATGCCCGATGGCGATCGCGCCGCCGTCGAGATTGACCTTTGCTTGGTCGATCTTAAGATCGCGGATGCAGGCGAGCGATTGCGAGGCGAAGGCTTCGTTGAGTTCGATAATATCTATATCATTAATGGTGAGGCCAGCGCGCTTCAGCGCGCGCTGTGTCGCCGTCACTGGACCGATGCCCATGATCTCCGGCGCGCATCCCGCCACCGACACGGCGCGAATCTTGGCGAGGATCGGAAGGTCGTGCGATTTCGCATAATCGAGCGAGGTGACGAGACAGGCGGCCGATCCATCGGTGAGGGGCGAGGAGGTGCCAGCGGTGACCGATCCTGCTGCATCGAAGGCGGGCTTTAATCCAGCCAGACCTTCTACCGTCGTATCGGCGCGAATGGTGCCATCTTCAGATACTGTTTCCTTCCCAGTATTGATCGGCACGATTTCGTCTTTGAATCTGCCGGCGGCGCGGGCGGCGGCGGCCTTCTTCTGGCTTTCGACAGCGAAGGCTTCCTGCTCAGCGCGGCTGATCTTATATTTGTTGGCGACATTCTCGGCCGTGATGCCCATCGAGACATAGGCGGCGGGCAGGCGCTCGTTGAGTGCGGGATTTGGCATGGGATTGAAGCCCAGCATCGGTACGCGCGTCATACTCTCGATGCCAGCGCAGATGAAGACATCGCCGGCACCCATGGCGATAGCACCCGCCGCGACATGAATCCCTTGCATGGAGGAGCCGCAAAAACGGTTGATCGTGGCACCGGCGACCGATTGCGGCAAATTGGCGATCATGCCGACGAGTTTGGCGACATTGAAACCCTGCTCGCCTTCCGGGAAAGCACAGCCCATCAGCAGATCTTCGATATCGTTGGTCTCGATACCGGTCTTTTCGACGATGGCTTTCACGACTGCCGCGGCGAGATCATCAGGCCGTACTTTGATAAGCGCGCCCTTATTGGCGAAGTGGAAAGGCGAGCGCTGATAGGCGACGATGACGGCTTCTCTCATGAGTGCTTTTCCCCCTTCGGGTTTTCTTTAGAGTTTCCTAGGGCGGCGCGGACCTTTTCCTCGTCCACCAGATTCTTCTTCAAGATCTTGCCGATGATGCTCTTGGGTAGATCGGCACGGAATTCGTAGAAACGCGGCTTCTCAATCTTTGAGAGGCGCGATTCCAAAAAAGCCTCAAGTGCCTGTTGGCTGCAAGTCTCACCGGCCTTCAAAACAATGAAGGCCTTGATGTTTTGGCCACGATAAGGGTCGTCGATGCCGATCACGGCACATTCCTTAACGGCTGGGTGATGGTAGATGGCCTCTTCAATGACGCGCGGATAAACTTTGAAGCCGGAAGCGTTGATCATCTCCTTGAGGCGGTCGGTGATGAAGACAAAGCCTTCTTCATCGATATGACCGACATCGCCAGTATGAAGGCAGCCATTCTTGATCACCTCGGCGGTGGAATCGGGGCGCTTCCAATATCCCAGCATCACCTGCGGTCCACGGAAACAGATCTCGCCTTTCTCGCCAGCCTTCAAGCGCGTGACACCATCATCCAAGGAGACGATCTCGCAATCCGTGAAAGGGAAAGGCAGGCCAATCGAGCCGGTCTTACCACCGGTATGAACAGGATTGCAGGAACAAACTGGCGATGCCTCGGATAAGCCATAGCCCTCAATCAGTTTGCAGCCGCTTTTCTCCTCGAATGTCTTCCGGATTTCGTCGGGCAACGGTGCTCCGCCGGAAATAGCGAAAATCAGCGACGATAGATCGAACGCGCCGAATGTCGGATAGTTGAGTAAAGCGTTGAAGAGCGTCGGCACACCGACCAAGGCGGTTGGGCGCTTCGCTTGAATGAGGCGCAGGAGCTTCAGTGTATCGAATTTCGGTTCCAGAATCATCGAGCCGCCGACTGAGAGCGTGAAGTTCATGACGCAAGTCATGGCGAAGGCATGGAACAGCGGCAGCACGCCGATCGTCTTCGAGCTCGGCGTGTCGACGGTATAAAACCAACGCTTCGCCTGGATCGCATTGGTGTAGACATTGGCGTGGCTGAGCATGGCGCCCTTGGGCACGCCGGTTGTCCCGCCGGTATATTGCAGCAGCGCCACCGCCTTGACTGGGTCGATCTCTATCTGTTGATAAGCGCCGTCGTTATGGACCAGATCTTTGTAGGCGATGTGATGCTTGTCGATCTTCATGCTGGCATGTGCCGAGCGCATCACCAGCGGATAGACCAAGTTCTTCGGGAAGGGCAGTTGCTGCGCCATCGGGCAAACGATGACCGATTTGACATGGGTCCTTGCCAGCACGGCATCGAGCTTGGGGAGGAGCTGTGTCACGTCGAGCGTGACCATAAAGTCGATTTCGGCATCGGCGATCTGCCGCTCGATCTCCGGCTCGGCGTAAAGCGGGTTGAAATTCACCAGGGCGGCGCCAGCCTTCAGCGCGCCGTAATAGAAGATAACGAAATAAGGGCAATTGGGCAGAAACAAACCGAGGCGCATACCCGGTTTCAAACCCAGCTGCTGTAGGCCTTTGGCGACCTTGTCGCTCTCGCGTTTGATCTCGGCGTAGGAATAGTGCTTGTCGAGAAAGTCGATGCAATCGTTGCGGGGATAGCGTGCCGCACTCTCGTCGAGCAGTTCATAGACAGGCTTGGCCACAATGGGCGTCTTGTCATCGACCGCAGGCGGATAGCTTGCCGCCCATGGCCGCGCCAATCCCTTGGCCGTGCTGCTTTCCTGCAACGACGTGGCGTTCATAACCCTCCTACCGACCGCAGCGCCGCTTATTTTCTCCGCCCAGTTCCCCAAGCAAGCGCCGGATCAAGTCCAGACCATTAGAGGCATTCTTTCCCGATCAACGCAAAGGAATGGTTAATGGGGGAGATAGGGTCCTGTAGAAATCAAATTAAGACAGTAAAGTTGTCTTAAGAGAATCGCCCCGAGCTGATCAACCGAGGCTGAGTTGAGCAGAGGGTGGTGGCGAAAGCCTGGCTCGCCAAGCTTTCGCCGCACGGATGCTAGAAAGTTCGGTGTGATATAGATTCTAGATTCACGGGGCGGTCCGTGCGCATGCCGCTCTTCTCACAACCCAATGCGTCTCACCCGATCTTTTCCACCGTGATAACGGCGCCGCGCAGGGACGCGACCTTGACCTTTGTGCCGGCGGCCAGATCCTCGCCTTCGCACCGCCAGACGGTATCGTCGATCTTGATTTGGCCACGGCCGTTGACGATCGGCTCCGATAAGGTGGCGCTGCGGCCGAGCAATTGTTCACCGCGGCGATTGAGCGTCATATCGTCGCTTTTAACGACAAGTCGGTGACGGAAGCGATACCAGCCCAGCACCGAGACGGCCGAGAGGAGTGCAAAGACCAGGACCTGGTTCTCCCAGCTCAGAGAAGGTATCACCAAAGCAACAGCTGACGTGATGAGCGCCGCCCCGCCCAGCCAGATAAAGAAGAAGCCGGGTGTCAGCATCTCGATGCCGGCAAGGGCCGCAGCCAAAATCAGCCAGTGCCAGAATTCAAGCTCAAAGGCGAAGCCGAAATCATTCATGTGATCTGTCTCGCTATCAGGTTCGCGGCAGATTGGAACGGCGCGGCTCATTGCCTTCGCTCATCGCCGCTTTCGCTAGTTCCGCGATGCCACCCAAGGCGCCGATGACGTTGCTGGCTTCGAGTGGCATCAGAATGACTTTCTGGTTATTGGCGCTGGCAATTTTTTCCAGTGCCTCTGTGTATCTGAGGCCGAGGAAATAATTGACTGCTTGAATACTACCGGTCGCAATAGATTCCGAAACGACCGTCGTCGCTCTCGCTTCCGCCTCCGCCAAGCGCTCGCGTGCCTCCGCTTCACGGAAAGCTGCCTCCTTCTGGCCTTCGGCTTTAAGAATGGCGCCCTGTTTTTCACCCTCGGCCTTCAGAATGGCGGCCTGACGCAAGCCCTCGGCTTCCAGAATGGCGGCGCGTTTATCGCGCTCGGCTTTCATCTGGCGGCCCATGCTGTCGACCAGATCCTTGGGCGGCGCGATGTCCTTGATTTCAATGCGCGTGACCTTAATGCCCCAGGGCTGGGTCGCGTCGTCAACGACATGCAACAGCTGCGCGTTGATCTTGTCGCGCAGCGAGAGCAATTCGTCGAGATCCATCGAGCCCATCACGGTGCGGATGTTGGTCATGGTGAGATTGAGGATGGCGTTCTGGAGATCGTTCACCTCGTACGCAGCTTTGGCAGCATCGAGGACCTGATAGAAAACGACACCATCGACGCTCACCATAGCGTTATCCTTGGTGATGACCTCCTGGGTCGGCACGTCTAGCACCGATTCCATCATGTTGATCTTGGCGCCGATCCGGTCGAAGAAGGGGATGATGAAATTGAGGCCGGGACGCAGCGTGAGTGTGTAGCGGCCGAAGCGCTCAATCGTCCATTCGCGTCCCTGTGGCACTGATTTTATGCCCATGAAAACGAGCAAAACGGCCACCGCCAAAAGGACAATGACGAAGATCGCGAATGTACTAGGCATGAAAATTCCCCTAAGGCATTGATCCGACGGTTGCTACACAACCAGAAAGCTTCCGGCCAGAAAGCTCCCGGAATGTAAGGGAATTTGGCGGAGATTCAAGCGTGACCGCTACTGGCCGCAGCTAACTTTCTACTGAGATCGCTGGATTTGGTGTGGCTACCGTCACACTTTCTGATGTTTCCAGGCCGACGCTCTCAATGTCCATGGCTTTCTTGATCGCTTTTTCTGTCGAGATGCGTATCTGGCGCACGTCCTCCACCGCCTGATCAAAATGAGTCTGCAACTTGCCGACGCGGGTATCGAGCCGGTCGAGATCTTTCCCAAGCTCACCCACCTTGGCCTGGATGACATGGGCTTGCTCGCGCATGTGCACATCCTTGAGCACAGCGCGCATGGTGGTGAGTGTTGCCATCAGGGTGGTGGGTGAGACGATCCAGACGCGCAATCGACCAGCCTCTTCGACCACGTTCGGGAAATTAGCGTGAATCTCGGCATAAACCGCCTCGGATGGAACGAACATCAGCGCGGAATCAGCGGTCTCGCCCGGCACGATATATTTCTCGGCGATGGCTTTCACATGAACGCGGATCGCGGTTGAGAAATCACGCCTTGCTTGGACTAGCGCGCTATCCCCGTCCGCGTCGCGGATGGCGCGGTAAGACTCCAACGGAAATTTGGAATCGATACCGATGGCGCCTGGCGGGTTGGGTAGTTTCAGCAAGCAATCGACGCGCTTGCCATCGCCTAAAACCGCCTGGAACTCATAATTGGCATTGGGCAGTGCGTCCTGGACGATCGCTGCAAGTTGCACCTCACCGAAGGCACCGCGCGCCTGTTTGTTGGCGAGAATGTCCTGCAGGCTCACCATGCGGGTGGAAAGCTCGGCGATGTTCTTCTGCGCGGCATCGATAACGGCCAGGCGCTCTTTGAGATCGCCCAAAGATTGCCCGGCTTCGGTGGCTGATAACGCCAGCCGCTCCTGCATGCGATCGGAAAGCTGGTTAAGGCGCTGATCGAGGCGCTGGTCGATGGCGGCCTGAGATGAGGCCTGGGTCGCCGCCAACACTTGGAGTTGACCCGCCAATTGGTCGAGGCGCGGGTCCGGGGCAGGGAGGGACACCGGCCGATGACCGCGCCAAACCAGGACCAGAACCGCCACCAGTAGCAGGGTAATGAGGACGAGGAGTGCCAGTAATAGGCTCAATTCCATCGTAAAGCCTTGAAATCGGGACTGAAAGGAAGCGAATCGGGGCAAATGGACACCCCGCTTCGCTTGACGATAGCCTGCGGAATCCATAGGTAAAGTGCGAAAGCAGCGCACCGCCACCGCGTAGCAGATCCACCCCCTCTTCCCTAGCCCTCTCCCACGTGGGGGAGAGGGGATTAAAGCGAGGTCGTTAGCGTGGATCACTCCCTCCCCCGACGTGGGGGAGGGCCGGGGAGAGGGAGCGTTGCAGCCCATTCGTGTAGTGCAGGATTTTCGAAGCATCATGGCTAAATTACCGATTCTTATGGCACCCGATCCGCGCCTGGCCAAGAAATCCGAGGCTGTGGCCGTGGTGAATGATGAGATTCGTCAATTGATGGACGATATGCTGGAGACGATATATGTGGCGCCGGGCATCGGTCTTGCCGCGCCGCAGGTGGGCGTGCTGAAACGCGTCATTGTCATCGACGTGGCGGGCGATGATGAGGCGCCGGCGCCCTTGCGTATGGCCAATCCGGAGATCACCTGGGTCTCCGATGATGACGCCGAATACAATGAAGGTTGCCTGTCGGTACCCGATCATTATGCCGACGTCGTGCGCCCGGCCGCGTGCAAGGTCCGATATCTCGATGAGAACAATATTGTACAGGAGATCGGCGCGGACGGCCTGCTCGCCACCTGCGTGCAGCACGAGATCGACCATCTCGACGGCGTGCTCTTCATCGATCATTTAACATCGCTGAAGCGTAACATCATTCTGCGCAAACTTCTGAAAGCGAAGAAGACCGGCGCCGGCGGCGTTCCGGCTTAAAAGCTTTTACAGCCTGAGAGTTTTTACAGCCTGAGAGTTTTTACATGCGCGTGGTCTTCATGGGGACGCCGGATTTCGCGGCCACCGCTTTGGCGGCGTTGATCGCGGCCGGGCATGAGATCGCGGCCGTCTATTCTCAGCCGCCGAGGCCAGCCGGCCGTGGCCAGGATCTGCGCAAGTCGCCAGTGCAGATTCTTGCCGAACAGCAAGGCTTGATCGTGCGTCATCCAGTATCGTTGAAAACTGTCGAGGCGCTCGCGGAATTTGCCGCCTTCGATGCGGATATTGCTGTGGTCGCGGCCTATGGCTTGGTCCTGCCCAAGGCCGTATTGGAAGCACCACGCCTGGGGTGTCTCAACATCCACGCCTCGCTGTTGCCGCGCTGGCGGGGTGCCGCCCCAATCCAGCGGGCGATCCTTGCCAATGATGCAAAGACCGGCATCACCATCATGCAAATGGATGAGGGTCTCGATACCGGCGCGATGCTGGTGCAAGAGAGCTTCGTGATCGAGGCAGATATGAATGCCGGCGGGCTTCACGATGCGCTGGCGGAACGTGGTGCGCGATTGATCGTCGCGACCTTGGCGGCACCTTTGCCGGTGGGTGTGCCGCAATCGGCTGCGAATATCACCTACGCCGGGAAAATCTCACCGGCGGAAGCGGAGATCGATTGGTCGCGCGATGCTGTCGATATCGAACGTCAGATCCGCGCTTTTGCACCCATGCCGGGTGCTTGGTGTCTGATGGAGGATGGTGCGCGGCTCAAAGTGTTGGCGGCGGAATGGGTAACGACAAATGGGATGCCCGGTATCGCCCTTGACGATCAGCTCACCATCGGCTGCGGCAGGCATGCCTTGCGGCTCACGCAACTCCAGAAGGCCGGCAAGAAAACAATGCTGGCCGAAGATTTTCTGCGGGGTCAAAAAATACCCGCAGAAACGCGGTTTTTTGCATGACACGCTTTAAGCTCACCCTTGAATATGACGGCGGGCCATTCGTCGGCTGGCAGCGGCAGGATAACGGTCTTTCCATCCAGCAGGTGCTAGAGGAAGCGGTGTTGGCAACGGTGCAGGAAACAAACACGGTCTATGGCGCTGGGCGTACCGATGCCGGCGTGCATGCTCTGGGTCAGGTCGCGCATGTTGATATCGAAAAGGCGATCGAACCCAATCGTCTCATGGCAGCGCTCAACTTTCATGTGAAGCCTCACCCTGTCGCGGTTACAGCCTGCGACGTGGCGGCCACGGATTTTCACGCGCGATTCTCGGCGACAAGTCGAGCTTATCTCTACCGTATCGTCAGTCGCCGCGCGCCGCTGGTGATCGATCGCGGTCATGCCTGGCATTTGACATCGAGACTCGATGTCGCCGCCATGCATGTGGCGGCGCAGCGCCTGTTGGGTCACCATGATTTCACCAGCTTCCGCGCGACAATCTGCCAAGCGCAATCACCGGTGAAGACGCTCGATCGTCTCGACGTCACAAGGCTCGACGACGAAACCCGCGTGATCGCTGAGGCCCGTTCCTTCCTGCATCACCAGGTACGCAACATGGTGGGTACCTTGCGCCTGGTTGGTGAAGGGAAGTGGTCGGCCGATGATGTGACGCGGGCACTTGCGGCCCGCGACCGCGCCGCTAGCGGGCCGACAGCACCGCCCGACGGGCTTTATCTGACGCAGGTGATCTATGAGCCACCAGGCTTATAAATGCATTGCGTCAGTGATTGCAGGCGGGATCAACCAATTTTGACAAAACTCAATATTTAGTCGGATGGGGCGTTGCTAGGCTGGGATATTCAATATCTTCCCAGCAAAGGAAATCAGATGAAACGTCCCACACTCGCGCCTGTCCTCCTCTGTGTTATTGCTACCTTTGGCTTTGCCAGCCGGTCTTTCGCCGGCTGCGATCAAGCGCAGGCTGTCGATAAGATGAGCAAGCTGTCGATGGCTCTCGGTGATCATGCCGCGGCCACTGAGACGGAGGAAGAGTCAAATAAGATGATTGCCGCCAATGAAAAGATCAATCAGGCCGCTGATGCACTCGCTCAAGGAGACAATGACAGGGCCTGTGAAATCTATGATGCCGTCGCCAAGGAATATGGCATCTCGCAGTAAGTTTCCGTCGCGCCGTTTCTAACTTGCTAAACTGCGGCGGCAATCAGGTCTTCGCGCCGCGCGCTAGCCATGAAGCGGCCGGCTTTCAGATTGTCGACCCAATCGTGAGCGATTTGCCGTGCCTCGTCTGCGGTGAAGGTGGAGGGGTCGAGGCAAAGCTCGAGCCACATGCCGTCGAGAAGGGCGGTGAGGGTAACCGCCGCCAGACGCGTATCGACTTTGATTTTGCGCTCCTGGGCGATGCCGTTGATGTAGTGCTGCAAACGTTGGCGGTAATCGAAATAGACCTTGCCGTGTATTTCGTGAATCACGGGATCCGTGCGCGTGAGACTCCAATAGGTCAGCCAGACACCGAGCAGATCAGGATCAAGCATGGATTCTGCGAAGCTGGCATCGACAAAGGCTCTCATCTGCGCTTCAGGATTCTCCGGAGCTGCCGAGAGCGCTGCGCGCAACGCTTCCTCCACTTCTTTGCCGGTCCAGCGGTAGGTCTCGGCAATGAGATCCTGCATACCGGCGAAATGATGCCGCACCAGGCCCGGCGAAACGCCGGCGTCGGCGGCCACCACGCGCACGGTCGTGCCGTCGAGGCCATGCCGGGCAAGACTTCGTGCCGTCGCCTCTATGAGCTGGCGCCGACGGGATTCCGGTAAGTCACGGGTAAACTTTGGTTCTTTCACAGTCATGGCCCATCCCCGTCAGTGACAACCAATTCCTTCAAAAAATAGTGTAATACAATCTGGCACCAATGATAGAATGATCTTGGCACCAATTTCATATTATCTGGTGTACTATACATATGTATAATAATTGTATCATCATTAGCGCGGACGATCTCGGGAAAAGCAACCGATAAAAATCAGGAAGCCTGCACATGATCCGTCTTACTGACGCTGCTCACCAAGGGAACACTGTCGAAATCACTTTCGCCGACGGCAGAAAGCATCACTTCGGTCTCATTTGGCTGCGCGATCATTGCACCTGCTCGGTCTGTCGCCATCCGGAGACGCAGCAGCGCTTGCTTGATACCTTCAGTCTGCCGAAGGATCTTGGCCTCGCGACGTTTGCCTTGGGCGCCGGTGGTGCGCGCTTGTCGCTGCACTGGAGCGACGGTCATAAGAGTGAGCTGGCTGCCAGCGATCTTGCAGAAAGCCTGCGCCCGGTTGGCTTCCTTGCTTCAGAAATCACCACCTGGAACGACGCCGAGATCTCGGTCGCCTTACCGCAGGTGACCTATGACCGGCTGATTGCCGATGATGCTGTACTTGAGACCTGTCTTGAAAAGATCGAGCGCTTCGGTTTCTGCTTCATTGAAGGCACGCCGGCGGTGCCAGAAGCGACGCAATCTGTGGCTAAGCGTATTTCCTACATCCGCGAGACAATCTTCGGCGGTTATTGGGATTTTACTGCCAATATGGAACATAAGGACACCGCCTATACCTCGATGGCGATCGGGCCGCATACCGACGGCACCTACAGCTTCGATGCGCCGGGCTATCAGATGTTGCATTGCTTGGCGGTGGATTGCGTGGGTGGTGAGAACGTCTTCGTGGACGCTTTCCGCATCGCCGAGATCATGAAACGCGATACGCCGGAGCTTTATCGCGTCCTGACGCAGGTTGAAGTGCCGGGTCAGTATATCGACCACGAGAAGGGCATTCATCTGATGGCGCGTCGGCCGCTGCTGCGCGAGGATTCGACCGGGCGCCTCGCTCAGGCTTCTTTCAACAACCACGATCGCGCGCCCTTCGCGCTGGAGCCCGAGCGCATGGCGCTGTTCCAGAAGGCCTATGCGGCCTTCGCGGCATACGCCAATGAGCGCAGCCAACAATATCGCCGCCGCTTGCTGCCGGGCTCCGTCGTCCTGTTCGATAACTGGCGCCTGCTGCATGCTCGCGATGCCTATACGGGCTATCGTCGCCTCGCTGGTGCTTATCTCAACAAGGAAGACGTCGAAAGCCGCCTCCGCGTCCTGCGGCTCAAGAAAGCGCAGCGCGCGGCCTAGGGTGTGCTGTTCCTGGTATCTAACTAGTCTTAATAAATTCCGTCACGGCCGGGCCCAGCGTTGATCCCACTGGACGGGCATCCACTTTGCTATCCAGACTTAATATTGCCAAGCTACGCTCGGGCTTGCGATATCAAGGGAGGATGACCATGAAAAAGTTTTATTGCTTGGCGTTGGTGCTCATAACGCTGGCACTATTGCCGAGCCACGTCTTGGCTGACGAGGCGCAGATCTTGCGCATCATGACCTTCAACATTTTCCTCGGCGGCAATCAGGTGAACTTCGCTAAATTGATCGAGGCTATCCAAGCCTCACGCGCCGACATCGTGGCACTGCAAGAGGCCGAAGGGCATGCGCAGGAGATCGCCGAGGCGCTGGGCTGGCCCTATGCCGCCGCCAATCGCAACGTCATCTCACGCTTTCCGCTCTTTGCGCCTCCGACCACGATCGGTCCCGATGGCAATGACCTCAATTATCTTTTCGTTGAAATCGTGCCTGGCAAGTTCGTAGCTGTCGCTGACGTGCATCTCCCCTCCGACCCTTACGGTCCCTATGCCTTTCGTGACGGCAAATCGGCCGCGGAGGTGATGACGCTAGAAAAAGAAACGCGCGTACCGGCGATCAGTGCTTATATCGAACCACTGAAAAAACTTGCTGATAGCGGCACGCCGGTTATCGTGCTGGGCGATTTCAATTCACCCTCGCATCTCGACTGGACCGAGGCGATGGTGGGTAAACGTAAGCAGATCACGGCGGCGATGGCCTGGCCGGTCAGCAAGGTCTTGGCGGATGCTGGTTTCACCGACGCCTATCGCGCCATCCATCCCGATCCAGCGGCCGAGCCTGGTATTACCTGGAGCTACGGCTACCCCTTCCCACATCTCGATGAAAACGAGGCGTTGGACCGCATCGACCTTATTCAAATCGCCGGCCCCGTAAAGACCAAAGCCGCCGAGATCGCCGGCGACCCCGAGATGCCGGGCACCGATATCGCCATCTCACCTTGGCCGTCCGATCATCGTGCGGTCGTGGCGACGCTCGAGGTGACGCCGGGTACGGCACCGGCGATGGTCTCGATCGAACCGCGCGTGGTGAAAGTGGGTGACATGGTGCGGCTTCGTTTCCACGCTGCGACCGATGACGGTCGATATGAGGGCGGGCGCGTTGCCGTCATTGCCGATGGCGGCGATGTCGCCGCGCCCTTGCTGACGCTTTATGCCAATAACGGCACTGACCGCGCCAACATCCAGGATTTCGGCACGGCGGGCCTCACGCCCGGCGCCTATCAGGGTGCCATGCTGGGAGCCGACGGTAAAGAGATCGCGCGGGCCCCGTTCTGGATCGTGGCACGCGACGCCATGCCGATGCTGACGACGGAGAAGGCCGAGTACTTGGCGGGTGAACCTATAGTCGCTACTTGGGCAAACGCGCCTGGCAATCGCTTCGACTGGCTGGGGCTTTTTGCCAAGGGCGATCCGGCAGAGGATAACTACCAGCAATTTTTCTACATCAATTCGGCCATTGCCGGATCACTGACGCTCGACAAGAAATTGCTGGGCGATGCCTTGGCGGCTGGTGACTACGAGCTGCGCCTGATGCGCGATGACGCTTATGCGCGACTTGCGGTGGCGTCATTCTCGGTGAAGTAGATCCTGATCGAGGAGGTCCAGTATCGAAAAGGGGCGGTGCTCTGGGCCGAGGGATGGATCGGCCTTCAGCACCGCCCCTTACTCCCGGGAGCTGGGAGAGTGAACTCGATCACCCTCCAATGAGGGGAGCTACACGAGAATGATCGAGTTCCTTGAGCAGAAGATGGCAGAAGCTATTTGATCGGTCTGTGAAGTGGTTCACAGG
>CAYOYT010000018.1:0-15246 GCA_964408245.1 uncultured Dongia sp.
TAGCCGGCTCGTTGCCGAGGAAAATGTTTTCGGCGATGGAGAGGAGCGGCACCAAAGCCAGTTCCTGATGAATGATGATGATGCCGAGTTTTTCGCTGTCAGAGATGTCGCGGAAGCGCCGTTCCTCGCCCTTGAAATGGATTTCACCTGTATAACTGCCATGGGGATAGACGCCGGACAGCACCTTCATCAGCGTCGATTTGCCGGCACCGTTTTCGCCGACGATGGCATGGATCTCACCTTCGCGAACCGTCAGATTGACATTGTCGAGCGCATTCACGCCGGGAAAGGTCTTGACGATCCCTCGCATTTCCAGAATGGGCCTTTCCAGAAGGGGCGTCGTTAGCGTGGTGTCCATACGCATCCTCGAACTCGCTCCGGATGAGGAACAGATTGCAGGAAAGCGGCTATCGTGGGAATAAAAAAAGCCGGCCAAGATACTGGTCGGCCCTTGCCTTTGCGAGAGTAATGTCCGGTCGTTTATCCGAAAGCCGGTCGGCACTGACGTAGAATAGGCCCCGCACAAAACGCGAGGCCTATTCTTTTCAACATCCCTATTACTGGGTGATCTGGTCCTTCGTGTAGTAGCCGCTGCCGATCAGGATTTCTTCCCAATTCTTTGCATCGACGGCCACGGGCTTCAGCAGATAAGCCGGTACCACTTTGACGCCGTTATCATAGGTCTTTGTGTCATTGACCTCCGGTTCCTTGCCGCTCGCCATCGCATCGACCATGTTCGCGGTGACTTTCGCAAGTTCACGCGTGTCTTTGAAGATGGTCGAGTATTGCTCGCCGGCGATCATTGATTTTACCGACTGGACTTCCGCATCTTGACCGGAAACGAATGGCATCTTCATATCGCCACTGCCATAGCCGACACCCTTGAGAGAGGAGAGAATGCCGATCGAGAGGCCGTCATAGGGAGAAAGAACCGCGTCGACGCGCTTATCGGTGTAGTAAGCTGAAAGCAGATTATCCATGCGCGACTGGGCGACGGCGCCATCCCAGCGCAAGGTGCCGACTTTATCCATGCCCATTTGGCCGCTCTGCACGACGAGCTTGCCGCTGTCGATGTAAGGCTGCAGGACCGACATGGCGCCGTTATAGAAGAAGAAGGCGTTGTTGTCGTCTGGCGAACCACCGAACAATTCAATGTTGAACGGCCCCTTGCCTTCCTTGAGGCCGAGCGCATCGGTCAGCGTCGTCGCTTGCAAGACGCCAACTTGGAAATTGTCGAAGGTGGCGTAGTAATCGACATTGGCGGAATCGCGAATCAGGCGGTCATAGGCAATGACCTTCACGCCGGCTTCGTGCGCTTTCTGAAGAATGTCGGAGAGGGTCGTGCCGTCGATTGCGGCAATGACGAGTACCTTCACGCCCTTGGTCACCATGTTTTCGATCTGAGCGAGCTGGTTGGGGATATCATCGTCGGCATATTGCAGATCGGTTTGATAGCCCTTTTCGGTGAACACCTTCACCATGTTGTCGCCATCGGCGATCCAGCGGGCGGAGGTTTTGGTTGGCATAGAGATACCGATCAGGCCTTTGTCATCTGCATGGCTGTGCGAGCTGAGCGTGGTCATGCCCAGGGCAAACACGCCGAGGGCCGCGGCCGCTAGATACGTTTTCAAAGATTTCACTGTAGTCCTCCCGTCAGAGTTTGTGGTCGATTGTGGTCTTCGTCTTGTCATGCGCGATGTCCGAAGGCGCATCCAGCAAATGATAGGCGCGCTTCACGCAAGCGCCGCCACACAAAACGGTGATCTTCCAGGGGTGCCGACATGTGCGTGCAGCGCGCGCGTCATAGCCGAGCAAACGTGCTGTGACCACAGGCCTCCTCCCAGAGGGTCTCTTGTGCGCCGGCTTCATTTGTGCTGGTCGCGGTCGTCTTCTT
Organism: uncultured Dongia sp.; assembly: GCA_964408245.1. Lineage (GTDB taxonomy): Bacteria > Pseudomonadota > Alphaproteobacteria > Dongiales > Dongiaceae > Dongia. The sequence continues at coordinate 1,895 of CAYOYT010000018.1, forward strand.
GAAGAGTCGCTTTTATCATACAAAATAATCTGCGGCAACGCTCGTTTGTATGATAAATACACGTAAGCTTATCGCAGGCAAGATTGCTTGCCTCGTTTAAGGGAAAAGCGATCACACCGCCTGGCGGTTGGGGAGAAGATCGGGAAGATGACCTCGAAGGCGACAGCGGTCAGCGTCGCGCCAGTCGCACGCAGCAGCCTTCATCGCCGTGTAGCGCAGGATATTGGCGCACGCATCCTCAACGGTGAATTTGCGCCCGGAACATTGCTGCCCAACGAAGCGGAATGGTGTGTCACTTTTGGTGTCAGTCGCACCGCCGTGCGCGAAGCCATCAAGATGTTGATGGCTAAAGGGCTTATTCAGTCGCGGCCGAAGATCGGCTCGCGTGTGCAGCCCCGCGCCGCCTGGAATCTGCTCGATCGCGATGTCCTAAACTGGTACTGCGCCGCGGCAAAGCCGACGCATTTCCTGGTTCATATGCAGCAGGTGCGCGAGATTCTGGAGCCGGAAACGGCGGCACTGGCTGCAGTCAATCGCACGGTCGAGCAAATGGCCGAGATCGACAGCGCCTTCACTGCCATGGCGAAGGCAAAGACGCTGGCCGCTTTGAATGCGGCCGACGTGCTGTTCCACCAGGCGATCTTGCGCGCCGCTGGCAATGAATTGCTGGTGCCTCTTGGTCTCGTCATTGAATCCGCGTTGGGCAGCATGTTCAATTATACCGCCAGTCAGCGCGGCGATATCGGTCGGACGCTGCCCGGTCATGAACGCATCCTGACGGCGATCCGCGGCGGCAAGCCAAATGCAGCGCGGCTTGCGGTACGTCAGCTTTTGCGCGATACGGCAAGGGTGGTCGAGCAAGTGACGCGCAGCCATCAGAAACGACCGCGCGTCCCTAAGGCGTGAACGCCTTTCATATCGACTTATTTTGTATTGCACTAAACAGGTGATCTCATGAATCTCTCGTCACTCGCGCGTTATCCATCGCTCAAGGACAAGGTGGTGTTCATCACCGGCGGCGGAACGGGCATCGGTGCTGCGATCGTCGAATCCTTCTTGGATCAAGGTGCCAAGGTTGCGTTCGTCGATATCGATGTCGAGGGCAGCGATAAGCTGATCGAAAGCCTGCGGGCCCAGTACGGACGCCAGCCGCTGTTCATGAAATGCGATCTCACCGACATCGCGGCTTTGCGACGCGCGGTGAAAGATATCGCGTCACAACTCGGCGACGTCGAGGTGCTAGTTAACAATGCCGCCAACGATCAGCGTCATAAATGGCAGGACATGACGCCGGAATATTGGGACAACCGCATGGCCATCAATCTAAGGCCGCTGTTCTTCGCCATGCAGGCCGTGCTGCCAGGCATGATCGCGAAGAAGGCCGGTTCCATCATCAATACCGGTTCGATCAGCTGGAAAGCCAAGAACGGCGGCATGCCGGCCTACACCAGCGCCAAGGCAGCGATCCATGGCTTAACGCGCGGCATGGCGCGCGATGTCGGCAAGGACAATATCCGCGTCAACACCGTCATCCCCGGCTGGGTGATGACCGAGCGCCAGCTGACCTTGTGGGTCGATGCCGAGGGCGAAAAGGAAATCGACCGCCAGCAATGTCTGGCCGGCCGGGTTATGCCAGTCGATCTTGCGCGCATGGTGCTGTTCCTAGCCTCGGACGATGCTAAGATGTGCTCGGCCCAGGAATTCACCGTCGATGGCGGCTGGGTCTGATGAGAGTGTTGGATATTAGGCGCCCAGCATTAGATACCCAGTATTAGATATCCAGTATTACATGCTGGGATAGGTGATTGAGAGGATCTCGAGCATTTCCGGCCCGGTGGGTGCGCGCAGGGTAACTGTATCGCCAACTCCGGCTTTGAGCAGCGCCCGCGCCACGGGGGAAATCCAGCTGACGTAATTCTTATCGGCGTCGATCTCGTCGATGCCGACAATTGTCACGGTTACTTCGGAATCGTCCTCTCGCGCATAGGTCACCGTCGCCCCGAAGAAAACGCGGTCGCGCCGGGTCTGCCGTGTTGGGTCCACCGTCTCGGCCGCAGCAAGCCGTTTGTCAAGGAAACGCAGCCGCCGGTCGATTTCGCGCAGGCGGCGCTTGCCATAGATATAATCGCCGTTCTCTGAGCGGTCGCCATTGCCGGCGGCCCATTCAACGACGCGGACGATTTCCGGGCGCTCAATCCGCCACAGCTGGCGGCGCTCTTTCTGCAGCCGCAAGAAGCCTGCCGGGGTGATGTAATTTTTTGCCCCGGCCGGGATGGGGTTGGTCTCATCGTCATCTTCCTCGGCTTGGAAGCCGAGATCGTTGTCCGTCATCAATATGCTCCTCAAAGGTCTAGCTCCTTTAGCGCGGGGCTCGGCGGGTGAAAAGAGGGGTTACGCGCTCCAGAAATGCGATCGCGTAAAAGTAGAAAAAGAGATTTCAACCACTGATATCTTAAGGTAGTAGCCTAGGAAAATAATATTAGGATACGGCTAAGTTTAAGGCATAAAACAGGATAAAATACCCTCTTCATACGACATGCACTACACAATAGTATGTTTACTTAACATATATTAACAGAGCATTTGGCTATACCAACCCTGAAAGACCTAATTCTCAGGGGTTCTTCCCGAGAATAATGAAAAAACTCACACTATTTTATCTAAAAGTCTCTTTCGACGTAGCAGACACTTTACGAACCTGCCGTCACACTCCCTCAAGATTTTTGGCTGCAATAGGCCGATCTTAAGTGCTGCTAAACAAAGCTTGCTTAAGGTCCGTCTGACCTAGTCGGAGCGACAGGTCCTTTTGGGGAGCGACGAGCATGGCAACTGACACCAACAACATCTCGAGCGACACCATTTTTGGAAATGCCTTGGAAGAGGGAGATGTCGAACACGGGCATCTGACGCAGTCGAATGCGCCGGTTCCCGTCCAGGTGCCAGCGGGTGAAAATGTTGTCCGCATTCAGGTCACGCCGGGCGAGACCATCCAGCTTCCCTTCCCGACCGACAATCTGATCGCAAAGCTTTCCTCCGACAACGCCAATCTGGCCGTGAAGGTGGGTGACATCACTGTCATCCTACTCGGCTACAGCGAAGCGAATGCGGCGGGCGACGTCACCCTTATCGGCAGCGATGGTGAGGCTGTCGACGTGGCGGCCGTCCTTGCCAGTACCGACCCCAACCTTGATATCGCCACAGCCGCCGGCCCCGGTGCCGGCGACCAGGGCACTGGCGCCGACAATAACGGCGGTAACTTCGCCCGGTTCGATCCGGCGAGCGGCCTTGGCGGTCTCAATGCGGTGGGCGGTCTCGATCCCACATTGCTGCAATATGGTTTGCTGAACCGCGAATTCCCCGAAATAATCGAGGCGGATGAGGTCGAGGTCGACACGGTGCCGACACTTCTCAATATCCGTCAAGGCGGCGTCGTCAATGAAGATGATCTTGGCAATATCGGTGAAGAACGCGCCGCGAAGCCGGCGCCAGATCATGACCCGCAATATCAGGAGCAGATCACTGGCGAGCTCGCGAACACGCTCGGTATTATCGGCGCTCATATCGGCCAGGCCAGGGAAAGCGGCAATGATCCGTTCGATCTCAACGATCACGAAGAAGAGAGCGCCAATGGCAACGATCCCGCCAACGAGGATAATGGCCAGGGCGTCGATATCGATCGCGAACCGGTAACCAGCACGGCAGTCATCGCCGTCGACTTCCATCAAGATGTGCCGGGCAAGATAAGCTTCCAGAACGGCGCCAGTGTTCCGCTGCTGACCCAGCTCGAAGCGATGGGCCTCACGTCGCACGGCCATGAGCTGCAGTTCAAGCTGTTGCCGGCCGTTGCCGATGACCCCAGTACGTCGGAAGACGAGAGTCATGGTGAAGTCGTCGTCGCCTATTACGTTCAACAGGAATTTCAGTGGGTTCCGAGCTCAGAAAGTGAAGGCGGCAGCTACGAGATGGTCGATACCGCGACGATCGTCTTTACGATCGGTTTGCGCGAGCCACAAGGCGATACCGGCGTCACAGAATTTCATCTCGACTTCACCATTTATGCGCCGGTCGACAACATTGCCGGCCCCGTCGATGCCGATGGCGATATCCTCGACAGTCTCGACATTGATGTCCCGTTCTTCATGGTGGATTCAGACGGTTCGGTCACCCCGAGCCCGTCCACCGGCGGCGTGACCTTCCACAGTGTTGATGATGTGCCTTATCTCGGCGAACTTGATTGGCGCTATATCGAAGGCCCGGAACAGGGGCCGAGCGGGGATGGTGGTCAGTGGGTACAGGTGATCACACATACCGATACGAGCCTGGTCCATGACGAGACCACGGGCGTGCAATATGGCGGTGCAGCCGAGGGACCGGATGGCGACGTCGATCCTAGCAAGCAGGCCGAAGATGATTCCGATCCGCAATGGTATGGCGGTTCACTTGCGAGCGCCCTCGCTGCCGCGGGTCTGAGCAGCGAGATCTCCATCGTCGGCATGGCCACTAAGTATCTGAATGTCTCCTTCGGCGCCGACGGCCGCGCCGGTGACTGGCAGCAGACTGGCGAGAATGACTGGCAGTTCGTTGGCAATAAGGAAGCCGGCAAGACCGTCTTCATAGGCGACGGTGATACCAATGCGGTCGCCTTCGAGCTCTATATCGGCGAACCCAACACGCAGGCGCCGCTGAGTGCTGGCGCCACCAACTGGACCGTCATGATCGACGGCGTGGAAGTGGTCGTGCACGCCGTGCAGGTCGATGCCAACACCATCTTCGGTTACGCTAACCTAGGCGATGTCGACGGCGATGGTATCCCTGACAATCAAGGTGGTGGCGACGCTATTGCGGTCGATGCGGTACAAAACGGCGATGTGCCGGTCTTTGTGCTGCGCGTTGATCCCTCCAGCGGCGAATTGACCTTGGTGCAGCTGCATCAGATCAACCACGACAATCCGAACGATTCCGATCAGACCTCGCCGAATCTCATAATTGGCGATGAGCCGGTCACCTTCCGCGCCACCGATTATGACGGTGACCATGTCGACGCCGAGCTGCAGGTTGCGGTACAGGATGATGGCCCCACGGCGGTTGTCGTTGCTCTCGAAGAACCGCATACGCTGACCCTCGATGAAACCCTTCGCCAGGGCGGTGACGGAATCGCCTCGGTCACCGTCAATTTCAGCGAGAATTTCAACAGCGCTGGTTTCAATTTTGGCACCGACGGCGAGCATGTCGGCCAGAAAGGCGCCGATGGTGTCAGCTATACGCTGTCGCTGACTGACGAGAATGTGGGTTCCGGCCTCTATGCCGTCGATGCTGCAGATGTCGATTCTACTGACGGCGACGGCGTCGGCCAGGGTGCTGAGATTACGCTCAGCCAGCTCGACGCACATACCGTCGTCGGTACGCTAGATGGTGTCGAGTACTTCCGCATCACCACTGCCGATGACGGCGACGTCACCTTCACTCAGTCGAAAAATATCTGGCATGACGACACCGAGGATCATGATGATCAACAAGGCCTCAATCTCGCGGAAGGCACGCTGAAGCTTATCCTGACACTGACGGACGGCGACGGCGATCATGCGTCGGGTTCGCTTGACATCGGCAATGGTGTCTTCGCCATCGAGGATGACGGGCCTGTCGCTTCGGTCAACGACGAGCTACGCGTCGACACGCTGATCCTCGACGAATCGCCCGCGTCCAATGGTGGCGACGGTGTCAGATCGGTGAGTGCCGCGTTCGGCGACAATTTCAATGCCGGCGCGCTGGATTTCGGTGCCGATGGCCCGGGCAGCGTCGCCTATGTCCTCAACCTCGCGCAGGACGGCATTGGGTCTGGTCTTTATGCCCTTGATAACACTGACGCGACCGATGCCGACGCTGATGGGATCGGCCAGGGTCAGGAAATCCTGCTGAGCAGGGATGGCGCCGACGTGGTCGGCAAGGTCGGTGACACGGAATACTTCCGTATTAGCGTCGATGGTGACGGCAAGGTTACCTTCACCCAAAGCAACAACATCTGGCATGGCGACGCCAGCTCGCAGGATGACACTCAGTCTCTGGTGACGGAGAACGCGTCCGATCTTAAGATCACGCAGATCCTGACCGATGCCGATGGCGATACCAGCAGTGCCTCAATCGACCTCGGCGACGATGTCTTCAGCATTCAGGATGATGGCCCCAATGCTGTCGTCAGTAATGCCAATGCGGACAAGCTGACGCTCGACGAATCGCTGCCGGCACCCAATGGCGACGGCATTGCCTCGGCGATCGCTGACTTTGCCGATAATTTCAACTCAGCCGCTGGTTTCAATTACGGCACTGACGGTCAGGGCTCGGCCTCCTATAGCCTTGACCTCGGGGCCAATGGCACACCCTCTGGCCTCTTCGCATTGGATCCGACTGACGCCAGCTTTGCTGATGGCGATGGCTATGGCAAAGGTCAGCAAATTGTCCTCAACAAGGTAGGCGACGAGATCCTGGGTCAGGTCGGCAATGTCATCTATTTCACCATCTCGGTGGATGGCGACGGCAAAGTCACCTTCACCCAGCTGCAGAATATCTGGCATGCCGAGGCCGGCAATGCGGACGAATCGGGCCATCTGTCGACCCCAGCCGCGGGCGATCTGAAGATCACCCAGACGCTGACCGATGCGGATGGCGACACCAGCAGCGCCTCGATCAATCTTGGCCAGAACGTCTTTTCGGTCGAGGATGACGGCCCCACGCTGGTGATTAATACCGGCCCCAGCGTCGGCGCACTCAGTGTCGTTGAAGATGGTGAGAATCCGGGCAGCCAGTCGCTGGCGATCTCGGGTCCGAGCATCACAGTGACGGGAACCGATGGTTATACGACCAAGACCGATTACACCCTGGCTCTCGTCTCGAGCGATTCCGGCCTGCAGACCACGATCGGTAACCATCCGGTGACACTGGTCCAGATCGCACCCGGCGTCATCGAAGGTCGCTTCGATAACGATAACAACCCGGCCTCGCCGGATGCCGTGGCGTTCCGCGTCGAGATTTCCGGCACCAGCGTTAAGCTGACATCGTTCGAAGCCCTGGAGCACGACAACAATCAAGGTGCCGGTGAGAACAACTCGCTGAATCTCGATGGCAAGATCAATCTGGTGGCAACCGTCACGGCAACCGATACCGATGGCGATCAAGTCATCGGCAGCCAAGCCTCCGTTTCGCCGCTGTCGTTGACCATCACCGACAGCAATCCCGTGCTGAACGTCATCGCGCCGCCTTCGATCGCGGGCATTTCGGTGATTGAAGACAGCGATGGGGCCGGTAGCAAGTCGGTCGCCATCACGCCGCCGCTCTATTCGGCGAGCGCCGTGGACGGGGTCGATCATGTCGGCATCGCCTATGCTCTAAATCTGACCGGTACAACCACGACTCTCGTGACCACCGACGGCAATCACCCGATCACCCTGGTGAAGGTGACGGACAGCCTCATCGAAGGCCGCTATGAAGATGGCGGTACCAAAGTCGCTTTTACCGTCACGATTACTGGCGCTGCCGGTGCGGAACAGGTGACGCTGACCTCGAACGTCGCGCTGGAGCATGCCAACACGCCGCAGGGCGCTGGGGAAGACAACACGCTCGATCTCAATGGCCTCATCAACGTCAGCGCCGTCGTCACCCTCTATGACGGTGACAATGACTCGGTGAGCGCTCCGGTTACCACCAGCGCCCCGCTGTCGCTGACCATCCAAGATACCGACCCGACCCTAACCATCAACACCGGTCCGAGCGTCGCCGCCCTGGCGGTGGTTGAGGACAGCGATGTCGGCGCCAGCCAATCGCTGAGCATCACGGCGCCGACCTTTAACGCCTCGGCGATCGACGGCGTTACCACGGCCACCTCTTACACGCTAGCTCTGGCCAACGGTGCAGCTTCCGGGCTGATGACCACGAATGGCAACCATCCGATCACGCTCGAGGTATCCGGCGACGGGCAGACCGTCACCGGTAAGTTCGATAGTGACGGAAATGGCTCGCTGGATGGCATCGCCTTCAGCGTTCAGGTAACGGGTGCCGCGGGTGCCGAAAAGGTCACGCTGACGTCCTTCGAGGCGCTGGAGCACGACAACAACCAGGGTGCGGGCGAAAGCAACACGCTGGATCTTAACGGCAAGATCAGTTTAGTGGCAACAGTCACGGCGACTGACGGTGACAATGACAGCGTGGTCGCAAGCCAAAGCTCGGCAACGACTTTATCGCTGACATTCCAAGACACTGATCCGGCCCTGACCATCAACACGGGACCGAGCGTCCGCTCGCTGACGACCATCGAGGATAGTGAATTCGCCAGCCGTGCGATCGCGACAATCGTGGCGCCGACCTTCACCGCCAACGCGGTGGATGGATTCACCAGCAAGGTCGACTACACGCTGTTCGTCGTAGGCGGCACCGCCTCGGGGATCTTCACCACGAGCGGCCATGAAGTGTTTCTCGAAAGTGACGGTACGACGATTACCGGTCGCTTCGACAGCGATGGTAATGGCTCGCTCGACGCGATCGCGCTGACGGTCACGATCGGTGCTGACAATAACGGTGGCCCCGCGCTTGTGCTGACATCCAACGAGGCGCTCGAGCACCCGAACAATCCGCAAGGCCAAGGCGAGATCAATGCTATCGACTTTGGTGGCAAGATTGGTCTCACCGCGACCGTCACCATCACCGACGGCGACGGCGACGTGATCGCTACACAGGCGTTCAATGCCGCGCCAATCCTGTCTGAGGTCCTCGATACCGACCCGACTCTCGTCATCAATGGCGAAGCGACCTTGCCGCCGCTGGCGGTGGTCGAAGCCGGCCCCGGTAACTCGGCGACCCAGATCATCAACCCGCCCAGCATTACGGCCTCGGCGGTCGATGGCTATACGACCAGCTTCGATTACAAGCTGGCACTCAGCAATGGCGCGGTTTCAGGTCTCGTCACCACCATCGGTAATTTCCCGATCACGCTGGAACTATCGGCGGATGGGAAGACCATCACTGGAGTCTATAATAACGGCGCCTCGATTGAGACAGCCTTCACGCTGGTCGTTTCCGGCAACCAGGTGACGCTGACGTCGAACGTCGCTTTGGAGCATGATAACATTCAAGGCGTGGGTGCGGCGGAGGATAACAGCCTCGACCTTGGCGGCAAAGTCACGCTGGTGACCACTGTGACCGTGACCGACGGTGATAATGATACCGTCGTCGATAGCAAGACCTCGTCGTCGAGCCTCGATCTCAGCTTCAACGATACCGATCCCACTCTCAATGTAACAACCGGACCGACGCTTGCAGCACTTGAGGTCTTCGAGGCTAGTGCCGGTAACAGCATTACGGCTCAGATCGGCGCCCCAGCCTATAACGCTATGGCGGTGGATGGCCAGACGAGCTCGATCGATTACAAGCTCGGCCTGGTCGGTGGCGCTGCCACCGGCTTGATGACGACTCTTGGCAATCACCCGATCGCCCTTGACGTATCTGCTGATGGCAAGACCATCAGCGGTAAGTTCGACAGCGATGGTAATGGCTCGCTCGAGAGTACGGCCTTCACGATCACGATTTCTGGCGATCAGGTCACGCTGACCTCGAATGTGGCGCTCGAACACGCAAATACCCCGCAGGGCGTGGGCGAAGACAACACCCTCGACCTCAACGGCCTGGTCAAACTCATTGCCACCGTGACGACGACGGATGGCGACAACGACTCAGTCGTCGCCATCAAGGAATCGGCCTCGCCGCTTGAATTCATCTTCAAGGATACCGATCCGATCTTGACTCTCAACGCGCCAGCGGCGATCTCGGCCTTGACGGTCGTTGAAGACAGCGACGTTGCCGGTAAATATACCGCGACCATCATGGCGCCGACCTTCACGCCGAGCGCCATCGATGGTATCGCCAGCACCAACGTGGCTTATGCTCTTGGCATGCCAAACGGTGCCGCCACCGGACTGGTGACGACGGACGGCAACCATGCGATCACCCTGGTCAAGGTCTCCGACACTGTTGTCGAAGGCCGTTTCGATCACGACAACAATCCAAACACCGCAGCTCAAGTGGCGTTCAAAGTCGAGCTCTCCGGCACGACCGTTACGCTGACGTCCTATGTAGCGCTCGAGCATGACAACAATCAGGGTGCTGGCGAGAGCAACACCCTATCGCTTTCCAATCTCGTCAACGTCACAGCGACCATCACGGCGGTCGACGGCGACGGCGATCCGCTGGGTGCGCCTGTTACCAGCAGCGCCGGTATCGGCCTCAACTTCACCGATACGAATCCCAATGCCGAGAACGACGGCACGCTGACGATGACAGGTCTTGGTACTCAAGCGGGTGCTGCCAGCCTGCTGACCAACGATCTTCCTGCGGCGGTTGATAATGCAGCGATCACGTCGGTCAAGTTCGGCGCCACGGATTACGCGCTGGTCAACGGCTCGGTCGATATTCCGGTCACCGGCGGCACGCTGACGGTGAAAGCGGACGGCACCTGGTCCTTCAATCAGACGAGTTTTGTCGGCGCGCCGACGACGCACAACTTCACCTACACCCTGACCGATGGCGATGGTGATACCGACACGGCGACCTTCGCTGTGGCGCTGAAGCAGTCATTGGCACCGACTTTCGAGGTCTCGACCGCGAAGGTGGATGAAGATGGTCTGGTCAATCAAACGAGTATTCCTGCTGGTCCTGGCGATGATAATCAGGATGTGGGTGATTCCGGCACCGGTCTTGCCGACCCGGATGGTGCTGGGCCGCGGAACTCGGAATCCGTCTGGCAGCAGCAGCTCAACGTCAATTGGGGTGGCACCGCAAGTGGTTCGCTGAGTCTTGCCGCCAATCAAAGCTATCTGCAGCTGAGCGATGGCACGCCGGTCCGCCCGTTTGGATCTTCCAGCGAGTTTCTCGTCCTTATCAGCTCCGATAACGGTCACACGTTGACAGCCTATCGCAGCGGCGAAGTGAGCGGTGGCCAGCCGCTGCCGAGCGCTTTGCCTTATCTCACGATCACGGTGACCGATAGCGGCGCGCTGACCGTCAATCTGCTGCGGCCGGTACAAAACCCGGGTGTTGACGATCCAGCGACAGTCAACACGACGGAAACCTCATACGAGGATAACTTTAACATCTCCCTGTCGCTGACGGCGACCAATACCAACGGTCAGTCGACGCAACACAGTTTCAACGTCAATCTCGACGACGACTCCCCCATCGCGTTCGATGATACTGATGCCGTGACCGAAGGCCTGGGTAACCAGATTAGCGGTAATGTCATTACCGGTGTCGGCAGCGACGGTAACCCAGCCGGGGCCGATTACGCTGGTGCCGATAACTCTTTCGTCGCCGCGGTGTCGCCGCGCACCGGTGCGGAAGGCCAGCCTGGAACTCCGGGCAATCTTGCCTCACCGCTGCAGGGTACCTATGGCACACTGACGCTTAATCCAGATGGCAGCTATGTCTATAAGCTGACCGCGACCTCGGTGCCGCCGGGCGCCAAGGATTACTTCAACTACACGCTGGTCGATGCGGATGGCGATAAGGATGCCGCGACCCTCACTATCACCATCAACCAGGACAGCAATGTTCCGCTGGTGGGGACATCGGTGGTCACGGTTGACGAAGAAGGCCTGCCAGCGCGGGGTGGCGAACCTGCCGGTACGCAAGCGGCGACCAATCTCGAGATCGCTCATGGCACGCTGACTATCGCGACGCCGGAAGCATTAGCGAGCCTCACGATCGGTGGAACGCCGATCAACCTCGCCGGCGCTTTCCCGCAAACCATCGTTAACAACACGACCGGCACTTTGGTGATCGACAGCATAACCGCCGTCAGCGGCGGATATCAGGTCAACTACACCTATACGCTGAAGGACAACGATCTCACCCATAGCTCGCAGGGTAAAGACGATACCGTCAACGGGCCGAGCTTCCAGGTCGTTGCGACGGATGCCACCGGCGATCTTTCAACTGGTGCGATCAAGATTGTTATCAGTGACGATGCGCCGACCGCCGTTGCGGATATGAACGCGATCTCGGAAGACACCGCGCCGAACTTCGTGACCGGCAATGTTTTGACAAATGATGTCGGCGGTGCGGATGACAAAGACGTCGTAACACAGGTGAGCGGCTCAGCCAGCAATGTCGGTGCGACGATCACCACGGCATACGGTACAATCGTGATCAACGCCAATGGCAGCTATACCTACACCTTGGACAATACCAAGGCGGCGGTGCAGCAGCTTGACACGGGCGAGTCTTTGACCGAGCAAGTCACGTATCAAATGAAAGACAAGGACGGCGACGTCTCGTCGACGACCCTGACCATCACGATCAACGGCACCAATGACACCCCGGTGGTCGGCAATGCGACAGCCCGCGTTTCGGAAGAAGGCCTACCAACCGGTATTCCGGACGCAACCGGCAATCAAGACACGACCAATGTGGTGGTGAAGACGGGCACGATCTCAGTCTCGGATGCGGATGTTGAGCCGCAGACAGTGACACTGTCGACCGCGGCGTCGCTGACCTCGGGCGGCCAGGCGATTGTCTGGTCGGGCCAAGACAGCAACACGCTGATCGGTAAAGTTGGTGCTGCCGAGATCATCAGGATCGTGATCGACAACAGCGGCAACTACACTGTCACTCTGTCGGGTCCGGTCGATCACGCCAATACAGCCGAGGAAGACGAGAAATCGTTCGGTGTCTCAGTGAAATCGAGCGATGGCACGACCTCGTCGACTGGCACACTGACGGTCATCGTCGAAGACGACAGCCCGGCTGCTGCTGCCGATGCCTTCGGAACAGTGAATGCCGTTACCTCATCGGCTGTTGCACTCGGTAACGTGCTGACAAATGATGCCGCTGGTGCGGATGGTTATGCGGCGACACGTATCGCGGGCGTCGCGGCCGGTACGGGCGGCGGTACAGTGAGTGCCGTGGCCGGCGGTTTCGACATCGCCATCGCCAACAAAGGTACCGCGCATATCGACTCGGCTTCAGGCGCGGTGACATTCACCGCCAGCGCTGGCAACACGATCAGCAATACTGGCGAAAGCTTCAGCTTTACCTACACCATCAAAGACAAGGACGGTGACAGCTCGCAGGCGACGGTGACCTACACCATGAAAGGCGCCATTCCTGACGCCTTCGTCGTCGGTCAGAACGTTGATGATACACCGCCGCAGATGACCGACCATCTCATCGATACGTCAACTGGGAAACCAGACGGCTCTATCGATGGCGATGGTGGCAATGATCTGCTGGTTGGCGATGTGGGTGGGAAATCCGGTCAGATCACAGCAGGTAACTACAATGTTTGCTTGATCCTCGACTACTCGACATCGATG
>CAYOYT010000019.1:0-15206 GCA_964408245.1 uncultured Dongia sp.
ACGAACTCAAAGCCGTCGAGGCCGATCGGGTTCCGGTCATCCATCACGTCTCTCCGCAGATGTCGTTGCTTCCTCAAAACCTACCGCCGAGGGGCGATTTCGGCCTAGACTGGCGTCTCACCTGGTGAGACACTTTGCCGATGCCAAAGACCAATCGCAGTCTCGATCGGGGTCTCATCCTGCTCCGGCACCTGGAGCAGCGGGGCCCAGCCACTCTTTCAACGCTGGCCCGACAGGCGGGGTTGCACAAAGCAACCGCCAGTCGGCTGCTCCTCACCTTGGCTGAGGCAGGTTGGATTTACCGCCGCCATAATGACGGCCACTTCATCGCGACCCTGCCCCTGGCGACCCCGAAACCAGAGCCGGATCGTGGCCGCATCGCGCGGGCGGCACTCCCTTATCTGGTTGATTTAACAGCGGTTACTGGTCTGGCCGCAGATCTTACTTGGGTCTTACGCGAGGGCGTGCTGGAAGTAATCGAATCGACCCGCGCGCCGCAAGCAGATGGGGTCGATCCGAAAGTCGCAGGTTTCCGCCCCTCGCTCATTTTCTCCGCACCTGGCCGGGCGCTGCTCGCCGCCAGCGATGCAAGCGCGCGCGCTGGCCACCTCGCTTATATCGCGCGTATGGATTCTCCGGCCGAACGTTTGGCGGTTACCGGCGGCAGGCTCGCTGCTGAACTCGCCGCCACACGCCACCGCGGATACGGCCAGCGCGCCGCCGGTTACTGGCCGCAATCTTCGGATTATGGGCAGGAACCCATGGATATCGCGGTGCCGATCGTCGAAAGCGGGGCGCCGCGCGGTTGCCTCAGCTTGGTTTGGTCGGCGGTCCTTTATGACATTGCTGCGATCGCCGCCGCCAATCTTGGCCTCATGCGGGAAACGGCGCGCGCGATCGCCCGGGCCGTCGCAGCCGATCCATCGCTGGGTCGATAAACCATTTCCTAACCATCTTGCTGCAGTCTGCCATCAAGCCCCTCGCTTACCGGCGGGTGGGCGGGAAGGTTTGAATGCAGGCCCAGATGACTCAGGCGTTACCTCGCCTTACGTTGAAGAACATGCATGTGATGATCGACCGCAAAGTGCATTCGATCGTCAACATGAACATTCAGGACGTTCTTATCAGCGACATGCCCGATTGGATGGCGATCGGCCAGCGTGTGCAGTTTTCATTTGTCATCACGTTGAAGGAATGGGAGCGCAGCCTGCCGACCGATGGGGTCGTCATCCGCAATGACAGCACCGGCTGCGATGTGCGCTATACGCCACCCACACCCAGCTGGCGCAACATTCTGATGAGGCTGATTTCGGAAGAAGCGCGCGGCAAGTAGTCGTTAGGACCAGCGATCCGTCGCCAGCTCGTCACTCTCTTTCGCCGCAACCCAATTCTGGTTGTGGCCATCATCTTCCAGTTTCCAAAACGGTGCCCGGGTCTTTAGCCAGTCAATCAAGAAGGCGCAAGATTGCAGTGCCGCGGCCCGATGTGCCGAGGCCGTGGCGACCAGTACGATACGATCGCCCGGTAGGAGCCTGCCATAGCGATGGATGATGAGCGCCTTAGAGAGCGGCCAGCGTTGCATGGCCTCAGTGGCGATGGTGCTGAGCTGCTTTTCGGTCATGCCGGGATAATGTTCCAGCGTCATGCTGGCATTCGGCCCGCTTATGTCGCGCACGAGACCTGTGAAGCTCGCAACACCGCCCACCTGCGGGTCATCTGCGCTTAAGGCAGCCAGTTCCGCGCCGATATCGAAATCCTCGCGCTGAACCTTGATCAACATCACGATCAGCCGCCCGTGACAGGGGGGAAGATCGCCACTTCGTCACGCGCGTTGACGGGATGATCGAGGTTGACATATTCCTGGTTGACCGCGACCTTCACCATCTGGCGCTCCTTGAGGGCCGCGGCATAATTGTCGCCGCGGCTCACCAGCCAGTCGAGCAGATCGCGCACATCACCAACATCAGTGGGCAGGGTTACCTGTTCTTCACCGATGCCGATCTTGGTGCGGACCCAAGCGAAATAGAGCAGTTTCATGCCCCATCATTTAGGGCTGCCATGTCCCGTCGTCCAGCCAGAATTATTGGAATGGCTCGCGACCGGCATTCTCTCTCGTTAAGTTGGTCATATCATGGCGAGGCAAACAGCGAAGAGAAAGAGGATACATGTCGATCATTATTTACCACGACCCCAAATGCAGCACATCGCGCAAGGTCCTGGATTGGTTGCTTGAGAAGGGTCATGTACCCAAGGTGATTGAATACCTGAAAACACCACCCGATGCCGCAACGCTGAAGAGTATTCTGGCTATGATGGGTGCCGCACCCGCCGACATTCTGCGCCGCAAGGGCGAGGCCTATGACGCGCTGGGCGATGCCGCGAAACTGACACCGGATACGCTGATCGCCAGACTCGCCGCGGAGCCCGTTCTGATCGAGCGCCCCATCGTCATCAATGGCAAACGAGCCGTGCTGTGCCGCCCGCCAGAAAGGGTGTGGGAGGTAGTCCGGTGAGGTGGCGTGCGGGCCAAACTGGAGCGGTTGAAAGAATGGGGCCAACGCTGAGCCCGAAGCACTAAACACCAGCACAACAATTCAGAGAATAAATTATCCTTAAAGATTGCATAATTTATATATTATGTTACCTATAGATGCAAAGAACAAATCAGGAATACGCCGATGGCAAAGGTCTTCCGAATCCTCAGCGTGCTGGTATCGATAGTCTTGGTGAGCGGCTCGCTCACATGTTTCGGTCCCGCGGTCGCAAAAGCCAAAAGGCTGGAAAAGGAATATGTCGGCGTATGGTTGATTGAGGCCTATACAAACCACGATGAGACGGCTTTTAACCATTGTGCCATGAGCGGCACATATGACGATGGCGTGTCGCTGGTGTTCTTTCTCGATCGCGATTTCTATTGGGCGATCGGCCTTACCCACGAGAAGTGGAAATTGAGGATCGGCGACAAATATGATGTCGAGATCCATGTCGATAAAGGCAAAGCCGCACGTTTCGTGGCGGAAGTGTTCGACGAGAAATTGGTTGATATCTCGATGAATGATCGCAATGAGCTGTTCGATAAACTTCGCGAAGGTCGCATGCTTTATATCGATACGCCAGGCTCGTCATTTTCCTTTGGCCTCAATGGAACCTCCCGTGGATTGGCGGCGCTGTATGATTGCGTTGATCGGCGCATGCGTGTGGCATCGCAGACGAATCCTTTTCGCGCGCCATCGGCAGACCAAGACGCAACCGCCAGCAACACCAATCCCTTTGGTCAAGCGACCAGCCAGAAGGATACCAGTCAAAGTGATGCCAATCAGGCAAAATATAAGGTCGAAGCAGAGCGCATAATGACGTCTTTGCTGCGGCAAGCCCAGCTTGATGGCTACAAGATGGCCGACACATCGACTCTGCTCGACAAACTGGAAAAATTCACCGTGGTCTGGAAGGATGGAGCGGGTTTAATGGGTGGGTTGGTGGTGATACCGCAGGGAGAAAAAGAAGCAGCTGAGCGTCTGCTGAATTCTTTCGCTCAGGACAAAGAGAAGAACTGTCGCGGCAAGTTTGTGGGCAAGACCGATATGGCGGCGCGTGTTCAGGGTGCTTATATGCCGCACGCCTATGCCGGCTGTAGCGATGGTGGCAATTCCAGCATGATTTACATTTCCGCTTTTCAACGCCGGCAAGGCGGCTTTTACCTTATGTTCACCGGCTCGCTTCAGGGCCGTTCTCCCAGTGCAGCGGCCGAAGCGGACGAACGCCTGCGACAAGCGGCTCTTCATATTCAGTAGTTAGTTTAGCGGATAGTCGTATTCCCGGCCTTGATCTGAGTATCCACTCTATCAACGGTACTAGTGGATCCCCGGGTCATGCCCGGCATGACGGTGAAAGGGAGATGAACTTTCTTTGATTTCAATGCACCTTCGGGATGGTCAGTGTCACCGTGGTGCCGACATTGGGTGTCGATTGGATATCGAGTCTCCCGCCGTGGAGTTTTACCAGCGAGTCAACGATGGGGAGGCCGATGCCGGTGCCGATTTGCGTATAGGGGCTCTCGGCGGGGACCTGGCCGAAGGGCTGCTGGGACACTTTGATCTGTTCGGGATTCATGCCAATCCCGGAATCCGCGAGGTCTATGACAATGTTGCCCTGGGCCTGATATGCCGTGATCATCACGGTGCCACCGGCCAAAGTGAATTTGATCGCGTTGCTGATGAGATTCATCACCATTTGGCGGAGACGCCGGCGATCGGCGACCAGCGATAAGGGCGAACGACCCAGGTCAACTACCAACTGCACACCGCGCTTCTCAGCAATGGGTATCATCAACTGGACCGAGCTGTTGATCAGTTCCTTGAGCTCGATGGGCTCGAGGCTTAGCTGCAATTCGCCGGCCTCGACCTTGGATAGATCGAGAATGTCGTTGATAAGTTCGAGGAGATACGTGCCTGCCTGATGGACTTAGCGCGCGTAATCCTCATAGCGCGTCGTCCCATCATCACCAAAGATACGCTCAGTGATAACTTCCGAAAAGCCGAGGATGGCATTGAGAGGCGACCGCAATTCGTGACTCATACGTGCCAGGAAATCGCTCTTGGCGCGGCTCGCCGTGATAGCGACCTGACGCTGGCCTTCAAGTTCGCGGTTGAGTTGCGCAGTGGCGGCGGCTTGGACGCGCAGCTGTGCGGTTGCCTGGGCCAATTGCACCTCGCGCTGCTTTTGCGCGCTGATGTCGACGATTGAGGCGACCATGGCATCGGTACCGTTATATTGGGTCAAGCGGCCAGACAATAAGCCCCAGAAGCGACGGTCACTGAAGGTCACGAACTCGATTTCAGAATTATGGATGGTTCCATCGCGCCACAATTGTTGCAGTAGGTGTGTGCGGACATGGGGATCTGCATAGAGTCGGTCGATGTCCCGATGCGGCAGATTTTCGGGGCGCTCGAACAGCTCGTTCGCGGCCTGATTGGCAAAGAGCAGTTCGGTGGTGCCCAGATGTGTAATGACGATCGGCGTGGCAACGATGTCGAGTAGCGACATTTCCGCCACCGTCATCCTCGCCGCTTGTTGAGCCAGATACTGCTGCATGCCTGCGTCCGGGCTGGAGCTCCGCCGACTCCCTCGAAGCGGTCAAAACTAAGCGACATGAGGCTGACAGAGGGTAAATGAGGATTCGTTAAGGCTTGGACGCCATCACCTCTAGCCTGGCTGGCTTTAGGCTGGTCAAGGAGAGTGGCTTTGAGTAGGTTGCAGCAACCGCAGAAGGGAAGCCGGTGCTCACCCAGTTTAGGTGATATTCCGGCGCTGCCCCCGCAACTGTAGGATCGTTATCCCAATTGTGTTTTGGGATGCGGCGAATGACAAAGCCACTGGCCGAAAGGCTGGGAAGGCCATTTGCCGAAACACGGTCGAGTCAGGAGACCTCGGCGGCTGAACACGAACGGCAACGACCTCGGTGGGAGGTTTCGCGCTATTATGGCTCGATCCTTATCTTCAAGCGCCGGTCTTTCCGGCATCATCACGCCACTACCAGCCATCACGTTGGTGTTGGGCGGCGCACGCTCGGGCAAGAGCCGCTATGCCGAAGATGTGCTCGACCGGCATACGGGCGCTCGTACCTATGTTGCCACTGCTGAAATCCGCGATGCTGAAATGGCTGAGCGGGTGAAGCTGCACCAGGCGCGCCGTGATCCAGATTGGCGCCTGGTGGAGACGCCCATGGCACTTGCTACTACGATCGTGGCGGAAACAGAGAAGGGGGCGGCGGTTCTGGTCGATTGCCTGACGCTGTGGCTCAGCAATGTATTGCTGGCGGAAAAAGACGTGCCGGCGGAGATTGACGCGCTCGAGGCAGCCCTGGGTCAATGCGGTGGCCCGCTCGTTCTCGTCGCCAACGAAGTGGGGCTTGGCATTGTGCCGGACAACAAACTGGCGCGCGATTTCCGCGATCATGCGGGGCGCCTCAACCAGCGTATCGCGGCACGCGCTGATCATGTGCTGTTCGTGGCGGCGGGTCTGCCTCTGATATTGAAATAAGAGCCGATAAGGATTTCAAGATGTCTATCGCTTCCAATGCCACCAGCAAAATTCCAGTTAGCAGAATTCCCGCTACGATCATCACCGGCTTCCTCGGTGCCGGCAAAACCAGCCTCATCCAGCATCTCTTGAAGAATGCCGGCGGTAAGCGGCTAGCGCTCATCATCAACGAGTTCGGCGAGCTCGGCGTCGACGGCGAGATCGTGAAAGGGTGCAAGATCGAAGGTTGCCCCGATGAGAACATCGTCGAGCTGGCCAATGGCTGCATTTGCTGCACGGTGGCGGACGACTTTCTGCCCACGATGCGCGCCCTGCTCGACCGTGCGAACCCGCCCGATCATATCGTGATCGAGACCTCTGGGCTGGCGCTGCCAAAACCATTGGTGAAAGCGTTCAATTGGCCGGAAATCCGAACCCGCGTCACGGTCGACGGCGTCGTCGCCGTCGTAGATGGCCCCGCGGTCGCTGCCGGCCGCTTTGCCGACAATCCAGAGGCGGTCGATCAGCAGCGTAAACTTGATGTGGGCCTCGATCATGACAGCCCCTTGGCGGAGCTGTTCGAGGACCAGATCAATTGCGCCGATCTTATCATCGTCAACAAGGCCGACCAAATGACCGGTGGTCAGCACGAAGCGGCGCAAGCCCATATTATTAAAGAGTTGCAGCGACCGGCGAAAATGATCACGGCCAGATTTGGCGAGGTGGATCCGCGCGTGCTTTTGGGTCTCGATGCCGCAGCGGAGGACGATCTTTCCGCGCGCCCCTCACATCATGAGCTTGAGGGCGAGGATCACAACCATGATGATTTCGAAAGCTTTCAGGTCGAGATCGGCGAATTGAAAGAGCCGCAGCAATTGCTGGGCAAGCTCATTCCCACCATAGAAAAGCACGATATCCTGCGCGTGAAGGGTTTCTTAGCGGTGGCTGGCAAGGATATGCGCTTAGTGCTGCAGGGTGTTGGCAACCGCCTGCAGCATTATTACGACCGGCCGCTTGAGATTCATGAAGGCCGCAAAGGTCGGCTTGTCGTGATCGGGCTTAAAGGTCTTGATCGTCAAGCCATCACGGCGGCGCTCGCTTAAGTCTCTTCAGTTGATGCGGCGGCGCCAACCCCTCACTCTAACCCCTCTCCCCATTTCATGGGACGAGGGGCTTGTGGCATGCCAGATCGCTCCCTCGCCACGCGCTAGCGGGGAGAGGGTGAGGGGTGTCGTAATATACTTGGTGTCGCACTGATGCATCTTCTTGCTGCCAAACCGGGAACGATCAGCGATGGCGGCGAGGCTGTCGATTTGGGTCAGACACCGGCCGAGATCGTCGTTCTCAGTGCGGCGGATACAGAACTTGCAGCACTTGCGGCGGCGCATGCTGCCTTGGCGGCGCCGAAGCCTAGCTTGCGTTTGGTGAACCTGCTGCAATTGCAGCATCACATGTCGGTCGATCTCTATATCGAGCAGGTCGCAGCCCATGCCAAAATCGTGATCCTGCGATTGATCGGTGGCGAGCGCTATTGGCCCTATGGCGTCGAACAGCTAGCGCTCAACGCGCAAATGCGCGGACTGAAATTCGCAGCACTTTCCGGTGACGATCAGCCGGATCCTGAGTTGTCGCGCCGGTCGACTATTGCGCAGGATGAGGCACATCGGCTGTGGCAGTACCAAGTCCATGGCGGTGCCGTGAATGCCGAGAACTTCCTGCGATATGCCGCACATCTTATCGACTATAATGGCGAAGAGGAGGCGAGCTGGGCAGAGCCGCGACCGCTGCTGCGCGCTGGCCTCTATTGGCCCGGTGCCGATATTCTGGGTCTGGCCGATCTCAAGCTGCATTGGCGTGTTGATGCCCCCGTCGCTGGTATTGTTTTCTACCGAGCGCTGCTGCAGGCCGGCACCATGGCGCCGATCGATGCGCTCATCAACGCCGTGGCGGCCAGGGGGCTCAATCCGCTACCGATCTTCGTCAATTCGTTGAAAGAGGCGGTGGCGGCCGATCTCATCCACGGCCTCTATGGCGAATCGGCACCGGACGTGACTCTGAACTGCACGGGCTTTGCCGTCTCGCAGCCAGGGGCCGCGCGCTTTGCGACACCGTTCGATGCGGGCGATCATCCGGTCCTGCAAGTGGTGCTGTCTTCCGAGACGCAGGCGCAATGGCAGGTCAGCCCGCGCGGATTATCACCGCGCGATTTGGCGATGCAGGTCGCCCTCCCAGAGCTGGACGGACGTATTCTCACGCGCGCGATCTCGTGGAAATCGGCCGCGCGTTATGACGATGCGACGCAATGCACCATCGTGGCGCCGCAGCCCTTGAAGAACCGCGTCGATTTCGTGGTCGAGCTTGCCGCCAATTGGGTGAAGCTGCGGCGCACGGATGCAGCCGAGCGGCGCGTCGCGTTGGTGCTGGCGAATTATCCCAATCGCGCCGGGCGCATTGGCAATGGCGTGGGTCTCGACACACCGGCCGGCACAATCGAAGTGCTCAAAGCGATGCGGGATGCCGGTTATGGCATCGAGGGCGTGCCGGAAGATGGCGATCAGTTGATGGCTGCACTGACCGCAATATTGGCTGTGCGCGTGAAAAGCGCTTTCCGTCTCACTGGTCCCGATTATGCAGTGTTCTTTGCCGATCTGCCGCCAGCGATACAGGTAGCGGTGATCCAGCGCTGGGGCGGATTCGATACGGATCCCCATTATCACGATGGGGGTTTCGACTTGCCGCTCATCAGCCTGGGACACGTGGTGATCGGTATCCAACCCGCGCGCGGCTATCATGTCGATCCGACCGCGAGCTATCACGATCCAGATTTGGTACCGCCGCACGCCTATTTTGCTTTCTATGCATTTTTACGGCGGCAATTCGGTGCCCTCGCCATCGTGCATATGGGTAAGCATGGCAATCTTGAATGGCTGCCGGGGAAAGCCTTGGCGCTCTCAGAGGAGTGCTATCCGGAGGCGATCTTCGGCGCGCTGCCACATTTGTATCCGTTCATCGTCAATGACCCGGGCGAAGGCGCGCAGGCCAAGCGTCGCGCCCAGGCGGTGATCATCGATCACATGACGCCACCGCTCACCCGGGCCGAAAGCTATGGTCCGACCCGCGATCTGGAGCGGCTGGTCGATGAATATTTCGAGGCGAGCCAGGTGGATCCGCGCCGGTGCATCGATCTGAAGCGCCAGATCCTCGATCTTGCCCTGTCATCGGGTCTTGCCGCCGATTGTGGTGTGACGCCGCAAGATGACACGGACACAGCTCTTGCCAAGCTCGACAATCATTTATGTGACCTGAAGGAAGCGCAGATCCGCGACGGGCTTCACATCTTCGGCAAGGCACCCGAAGGACCGATGCTCGATGACTTGCTGGTAGCCCTCACACGCTTGCCGCGCGGCAAGGATGGCGGGCGCGACGCCTCGCTGATCCGCGCGCTCAGCGCTGATCTTGGCCTCGATTTCGATCCGTTGAATGCGCAATTGGGTGAGGCTTGGACGGGTCCGAAGCCGGATGCGTTGAGGCTGGTCAATGCCGATCTGTGGCGTCTCACCGGCGACACAGTCGAACGGCTGGAGCTGCTGGCGCTGAATTTGGTGTCGCAAAAAATCGCCTGTGACGATTCTTGGATTGGCACCCGCGCCGTGCTCGCGTTCATTGCAGATGATCTGCGCCCGCGTGTTCTGGGCTGTGGCGCTGCCGAGATCGCGGGATTCTTACGCGGTCTCGATGGGCGTTTCGTGCGGCCGGGACCGTCGGGCGCGCCGACACGCGGTCGCCTCGACGTGCTTCCGACGGGGCGCAATTTCTTCTCGGTCGATACGCGGTCGGTGCCGACGCCGACGGCGTGGGCCCTGGGCTGGCAATCGGCGTTGCTGGTGCTCGATCGCCACCGCCAGGAACATGGCGCCTGGCCAAAAGCGATCGTGCTCTCGGCTTGGGGCACTGCCAATATGCGCACGGGCGGTGACGATATCGCGCAGGCCCTGGCCTTGATGGGTGTGAAGCCCACCTGGGATCCGGGCGGATCTGGCCGCGTCGCGGGTTTCGAGATCCTGCCGCTTGCTGTGCTGGGGCGACCGCGTGTCGATGTCACTCTGCGTGTCTCCGGTTTTTTCCGTGATGCCTTTCCAGCACAGATCGATCTCTTCGATTCCGCCGTGCGCGATGTCGCCACCTTGGACGAGCCAGATCATCTCAATCCGTTGGCGGCGCGGTTCCGCGACGAGCGGGCGGTACTTGTGGCGCAAGGCGTCGACGATGGCGAAGCGGCGCGCCGCGCTGGCTACCGCGTCTTCGGGTCGAAACCGGGCGCTTACGGCGCGGGGTTGCAGGTCCTCATCGATGAGAAGGGCTGGTCAGAGACCGCCGATCTCGCGCGTGCCTATCTCGCCTGGGGCGGCTATGCCTATGGGCAGGGCACGCATAGCGAGGCGCAGCAACAGCTCTTCGCGCAGCGTCTGAGCGGCGTTGAGGCGGTGCTGCACAATCAAGACAATGCCGAACATGATCTGCTCGACAGCGACACGTACTACCAGTTTGAAGGTGGTCTCGCGGCAACGCTGCAACATCTCACCGGCAAGCGCGCGGTGGTGTGGCACAACGATCATTCCAGGCCCGAGGCGCCGAAAGTGCGGGCGCTCGACGAGGAGATCGCGCGTATTGTACGCGCGCGTGTTGTTAATCCCAAATGGATCAACGGCATCATGCGCCACGGCTATAAGGGTGGGTTCGAAATGGCAGCGACGGTCGATTATCTTTTTGCCTTCGCAGCCACAGCCGATTGCGTCGCAGATCATCATTTCGACGCGGTCTATGCGGCCTATCTCGACGACGAGACCGTGCGTGGATTCCTCGAGCAACACAATCCGGCGGCCTTGAAGGAGATCGCCGACCGTCTGCTGGAGGCGCAATTGCGCGGCCTGTGGCGGGCCAAATCAAATTCGGCGGGCGTGCGGCTGCATGCCTGGGCCAAGGGGAGCAAAGCAGCATGACGGACCTGGTAAATACCGACGATCTCAACCTGAAAGCAAATGAGAAGGCAGCGCGGCGCAAGGAAGCGCGCGACCGCATGATGACTGATAAGACTCAGGAAAAAGGGCTGATCATCGTCCATACCGGTAAAGGCAAGGGCAAGTCGACCGCCGCTTTCGGCATGGTTTTGCGATGCATTGGCCACGGCATGAAGGTTGGGGTCGTGCAATTTATCAAGGGAAAATGGGATACCGGTGAGCGCGGCGTGCTGGAAAAATTCCCAGATCAGATCGAGATCAAGGCGCTGGGCGAAGGTTTCACTTGGGAAACGCAGGACCGTGCCCGCGACATCGCCGTCGCCCGCGCCGCCTGGGACGAAGGCAAACGCATGATCGCCGATACGTCATTTCAGTTCGTGCTGCTGGACGAGATCAATATTGCCCTGCGCTACGACTATCTGCTGATCGCCGAGGTGATCGATTTCTTGAAAGCGAAACGCCCGAACCTCCATGTCTGCCTCACTGGCCGCAACGCGAAAGAGGAACTGATCGCCGTCGCCGATTTGGTGACGGAGATGGAAATGATCAAGCATCCCTTCCGCGACGGTGTGAAGGCGCAGGCGGGGGTTGAGTTCTAAGCGTGGCTAAAGCTGTGCGGTTGAGAGGGAGCAGCGAGTCCGCTGCTCCATGTGCATGATAACCCCCGCCATCATGTTCCAAGGCACAGGGTCCGATGTCGGAAAGTCGCTGATCGTCGCTGGGCTGGCGCGTGCTTTCACCAGGCGTGGGTTGAGGGTGCAGCCGTTCAAACCGCAAAACATGTCGAACAACGCGGCCGTCACGGCCGATGGGGGGGAGATCGGTCGGGCGCAGGCGCTGCAGGCGCGCGCTGCCAAGGTACCGCTCTCTGTCCATATGAACCCCGTGCTGCTGAAGCCGCAGAGTGATGTCGGTGCACAGGTGATCGTGCAAGGTCAGATCTTCGGCAACGCTAAGGCGGCCGATTATCATCGCTTGAAGCCGCAGCTCATGACCTATGTGCTGGAAAGCTATCAGCGTCTCGCAGCGGACGCCGATCTGGTGCTGGTCGAAGGTGCCGGATCGCCGGCCGAGATCAATCTGCGCGTTGGCGATATCGCCAATATGGGTTTCGCGGCAGCGGCGGATTTACCGGTCGTGCTGGTAGGCGATATAGATCGAGGTGGTGTCATCGCCAGTATCTTCGGCACGATGAGACTGCTGGAGCCAACCGAAGCAGCGCGCATCAAGGGCTTTCTCATCAACAAGTTCCGCGGCGATCCAGCATTATTCGCCGATGGCATGAAGCTGATCACGGAGAAGACCGGTCTTGGCGCGCTTGGCCTGGTACCATGGTTTCATGGTGCGGATAAATTGCCGCCAGAAGATGCCGTAGCACTTTCCGCCTATAAGCCGAAGGATGCGTTGATCAAAATCGTGGTGCCGCAATTGCCGCGCATTTCCAATTTTGACGACCTCGATCCGTTACGCGCGGAACCGGATGTGCGGATCGAATTGCTACGTCCCGGCAACGCATTGCCGGGCGATGCCGATCTCATCTTACTGCCTGGCTCCAAGGCGACGATGGCCGATCTCCGCGCGCTCTACGAAGCTGGATGGGATATCGACATCCGCGCTCATCAGCGGCGGGGCGGGGCAATCTTCGGTCTTTGCGGCGGCTATCAAATGCTGGGCACGCGCATCGAGGATCCGGGTGGGATCGAAGGACCGAAGGGTGGCATTGCCGGGTTGGGGTTGCTCGACATCGTAACAACCCTCACCGATGACAAAGCACTCATCGAAGTGAAGGCGCGAGCGCTGGGTCACGAGGTGGCTGGCTATGAGATGCATGTCGGCGTGACCGACGGGGCGGATGCCACGCGGCCGTTACTCACCATCGGCAACCGGCCGGATGGCGCCATGTCGCGCGATGGCCGTGTCATGGGCTGCTATGTCCACGGCCTTTTTGCCGCCGATTCCTTCCGCCATGCTTTCCTCAATACCTTGCGGCCTCGCGCTGAGAGTGGTGTTGCTTATGAGTTAGGCGTCGAGCAGGCGCTCGATGAATTGGCGGCACATCTCGAACGGCATGCTGATCTCGACCAGATGCTGCAGATTGCGGGGATCCATTCTGTCAGCAGCTCAGTGCGGCACAGGCCAACACGATGATGCCCAGCGCCGCGCTGGCACGCCAGTAGAGGGCGAGGGCGGCGCGGATGTCGACGGCTTTCAATTGCCAGCGGCCGCCATCGTTCATCCAAGGATCCGAAACCAGCACGCCGTGATAGCGTCTGGGTCCGGCGATGGCGAAGTCGAGGGCGCCGGCGAGTGCCGCTTCCGGCCAGCCGGCATTGGGGGATTTGTGGCGCCTGGCATCGCGTTTCACAGCACGCCAGGCCTGAGTTGCGCTGGCGTTGCACGAGAAGGAGCTGGCAATGACGATAAGCAAGGCGGATAGCCGCGAGGCCGGGAAATTGACAAGATCGTCGAGCTTTGCCGCGGCCCGGCCGAAATCGAGATGGCGCGGCGATTTGTGGCCGATCATGCTGTCCATCGTGTTGATGGTCTTGTAGGCAAGCATGCCGGGAAGGCCCAGGACCAGGCCCCACAGCACCGGCGCCACGATGCCATCGGAAAAGTTCTCAGCAAGACTCTCGATGGCAGCGCGCGTGATGCCAGCTTCATCGAGCGCTTCCGGGTCGCGGCCAACAATGCGTGCCACGGCGATGCGTCCGCCTTCTAGGCCGGAAAGCTCGAGGGCCTTGGCGACATCCGCCACATGAATATAAAGGCTCTGCTGGGCGATGAGAGTCGACATCAGGAGACCGAGCCAAAGCTGCCCACCTGGCAGACTGAGCAGCAAGGTCTGAAATGCCCAGCCGAGGGAAAAGGCGCCGAGCGAAAAGGCGGCGCAGACGATGCGGCCAGCACGGCGGCGCTGAACGGGTGATTGGCTCTCTCGGTTGAAGCTTCGGTCCGCCCATGCGATCATTCGGCCGATGAGCACGATTGGGTGCGAAATATGGCGATAGACCTGAACCGGATCGCCGATGAGAGCGTCGGCGAGGATGGCGATGGTGAGAGCCAGAGGTGGCGAAAGCGCGATCATGATGCGGCCGATCCTGCGCATCCTCACCCATACGTCAAGTCCAACCGTGGTGATGTTCGCCGAATTCGTGCCGAAAGGTGACAGGGAGAACCATGCTGACGGATGAAACATGCCCACGTTATTTCCTAGGCGTTGGGCATGAGCGTGGCGCAGCACTTGCCGATATTGAGGCATTGGTTGAAGCTGGCCTGCGGCAGTGCCATCTTTCGCCAGCGGATATCGCCCTTGTCGCCAGTATCGACGTGAAGAGGCAGGCCGGTTTGATCACGGCGCTCGGTGCGTGCTTCCGCGTAGAGGTTCGCTTCTTCAGCGCGTCGGTTCTGGAAGCCGAAACGCCGCGCCTCCAGAATCCATCCGAAGCGGTCTTCCGCCGCATGGGCTGCCACGGTGTCGCCGAGGCGGCTGCCTTGGCGGGCGCGGGATCTCAAGCAAAGCTTATTTTGCCAAAGACCAGCGGTCAGGGTGTCACCTGCGCCATTGCTCAGGCTGGGTGATCCGGTCCATAAAGTGGCATGTCCATCGTCCATTTCATCGGCGCCGGTCCTGGCGATCCGGACCTGATCACTGTCAAGGGGCGGCGACTCATCGAACTGGCGCCGGTCGTGCTCTATGCGGGATCACTGGTGCCGCGAGCGCTTGTCGCCTGTGCCCGGGCAGATGCCCGCGTGATCGATACAGCCCCCTTGCATCTCGACGAGATCGTTGCCGAGATGAAAGCGGCGCATACGCAAGGGTTTGACGTCGCACGCGTGCATTCCGGCGATCCGTCGATCTACGGGGCCTCGGCGGAACAGATGCGGCGTCTGGATGCACTCGGCATTCCCTATGACGTCATACCGGGCGTGCCGGCCTTCGCCGCCGCCGCCGCCTCGCTCAAGACCGAGCTGACACTACCGGGTGTCAGCCAGTCGATCATCCTCACGCGCGTGCAAGGCGCCGCCTCGCCTATGCCGCCCGGCGAAGATCTCGCGACACTTGGCAAGGCAGGTGCCACGCTTGCTTTACATTTGTCGGTGAAGAGTATCGCCAAGGTGGTGCTGGACTTGGTGCCGCATTACGGCGCCGATTGTCCGGTGGTCGTG
>CAYOYT010000020.1:0-15012 GCA_964408245.1 uncultured Dongia sp.
GGCTTGTCACCGGTTTTTTCAATGGGCTTTTCGTCGCTCATCTCATCCACTCCTCATGACCAGCCCTTAGCGACGGCGGAAGGCGAGATGCGCCATCCAGCCAGCAAAAAGCGCGACCAGGATCGCGATGACACCATAGGCACCGCTATGTCGATGCGCAAAGTCGTAAATATCAGCACCGAAGCCGATTTTACTGATGACCAATGGCGTCGTCTGCGCACCCACAACCTTCTGGTCGCGCACCAGATAAACCTCGGCAAGGTAGGTTCCGGTCGGTACGGTTGAGGGCACGCGAAGATTGACGCGAAATAACCGATCGCCGATGAAAAGAATGCGTGCCGGCAGATCGGAAAAAAGTCCGCTGCGCTGCTTGGATTGCACCAACGCCGTGCTGAATGTCTTGCTGTCCGGGTCACCTGGATCGATCGGCACCATACGGATGCTTTCGATTCCCATCTGGTAGTAACCGCGCTGATCCGCCGGCAGCAATTCCTCGAGCGGTTTTGAGGCCGCCAGGATATAAACCACCGGCACGTTCTGGAAGCCGAGACCCTTGCGGTTGATCCAGATGCCGCCGACGCGCTCCTTCCGCAGCACATCGACATCGGCAGTCGGCCCCTTCACCACCACAATGACATCTCCAGGCCCGTCGGTTGTGCCGAACAGCAGCACATTGGCACCGGCAAAGCCGGTGGTGATGGCGATGAGATGGTCGTCGAGATCGGCGATGAGTGGCGCTTGCGCCAACGCTGGGCGCAATCCACCTAGTGCCAAGCTGGCAAGCACGAGGCCGATAAGCACCAAGAATGGAAAAACGAGGATGTGGTAGGAAGCCCTCAATGTCCGCCCCCGGCAATGACGATGGTGTAGAGATCAGCGGGCCGCGCCACCAGTTGATAGAGCAAGCCGCCGGCCGTCACCAAGATGACGATCGCCATGAGGAAACGGAGCTGCTCTCCCGGCAGCTTTGCGCCGAGACGCCCGCCAATCTGCGCACCCACCACACCACCGATAGTAAGAATGAGCGCCAACAAAATATCGACTGTCTGGTTGTTGTTGGCCTGCCAAAAGGTGATCCAGGCCTGAACGAAGATGATTTGAAACAGCGACGTGCCAATGACGGCGCCTGTCGCCATACCGAGTAGATAGATCATGGCGGGGACCAGCAGGAAGGCGCCACCAACACCCATGAGGGCCGACAAGATGCCGACAATAAAGCCAATCCCGGCCGGCAAGAGCGCGCTGATATAGAGGCGCGATTTGCGAAAGCGCATCTTCAGAGGCAGACCTTGCGCCCAATTGTGCTGGTGGAGTTTCTTAGGGGCCATTGAGCGGCGCACGCGCCTAAGCGCGCGAATTGATTCCACCGCCATCATGATGCCGATACCGGACAGTGTAATGACATAGGCGATGGCGATGACGAGGTCGATCTGGCCCAGAGTCTTGAGCAACGTGAAGAGCAGCACGCCGGCACTGGAACCCAGCACGCCGCCCGTTAGCATGACCGTCCCCATCTTCACGTCGACATTGCCGCGCGCCCAATGCGCCAGCACGCCGGACACGGAGGAAGCGACGACTTGGTTTGATTGTGTGGCGACCGCAACCGCCGGGGGAACGCCCGCAAAAATCAACAGGGGCGTCAGCAGGAAGCCTCCGCCGACGCCAAATAGGCCAGAAAGAACGCCGACACCAGCCCCGAGGCCCAATAGGAGGAAAACATTGAGCGCCACTTCCGCAATCGGCAGATAGATCTGAAGCCCCAGAAACCAATCGAGGATGGCTGTCGCCCAGGTCAACGCTTTCCCCTTCATAGACGGAAGCGCGACCGAACCCTGATCTATCTACGCCGCCGCCGCTTTGGCCTGCTCAAAGATGCGTCGCGACTCGGGACGTCGCAACGCTTTCGGCACTCTAAATCACAGCGATTCCAAGGGAAAGCGACGGATCGTGCAAATATGCCCGGCACTATAAAATTTTCACTTCCGGAGGATGTCGCTGACCTCGTCGAGCTGGGCGCGGGCGCGCAGCAGATAGAAGCCCTGCTCGGCAAGATGATTGGGCTGCGCCAGCGAGGCGGTTTGGCCGTTGATGACAAACCAGGGATGCAGCTCTGCTCCCTCCATCATGGAGCCCACCATGCGCTGCCAGATATTGAGCGCGCCCTTTTCGGAGAGCACTTGCTTGAAATCCTGGCCCAGCGCGCGCAGCAGCAAAGCATAGGCATAGAGCTCGCCTTTATTACGATAGAACACGTCATCGGCATTGAGATCGAACCAGGCGCCAGATTGCAGATCGATCTCTTTGTCGATGTCGTCTGAGGCGGCGCCGAGATCTTGATTGATACGCTCCAGGGTGGATAACAGGTTGTCGGCACGGCGTTCGAACACGGCATCGCCGCGTATCAGGCGGCCGTTGAAATCGTTCAATGCGTTCATCGCGTCGGTGTAATAGCTCTCCGATGGCTTCATCGGTGCCCAGGAACGGCTGAGGTCGATATACCAGATATCGGGCTGGTTATTGAGATAGGAAGCCGCGTCCTGGAGGGCCCGGTCGGCACTACTGGTGCCGCGCGAGCGGCCGATCTGGTCACGCAATTCAGTTACCACGCGCTGCAGCGCCTGAATCTCTCCGGACTGGAAATTCGGCATGTTGTCGAGGATGGACCCCGGGAAGAACCAGGGCGAATTGGCGGGCCAGCTGGTGCCGTTCACCTCGCGGTCGAGCAAGGCCGATGCCATTGCCACGGTCTGACTGGCTTCAGCCGGTATCGTGGGTGATGCGAAACCGGGATCGTCGTTGATCTGGTGCGAAATGATGGCGCCGATCGGATAATACAGCAGGATGAGTGCTAGAAGTCCGCCGCCGCTCCAGCGCAAGGTGGCCGCGGCGCGCGATCTCCGCTCTGGTGTATCCAGCATACCGCCGCCGCGGCGAGGCAAGCTGGGCAGAAACCGGCGCCAACCTGTCCTGGCCCCTAATGGCGATTGGGGCTCGAGATCGAAATCGTCACTCATGAACTGGTTTTCCCCCGCTGAACATTCTGCGTCAGGAGATAAGCAATCTTCCCGCGTAAAACAATGACTCTGCGGTTGACCCCTCGCCCCAACCCTCTCCCCGCAAGCGGGGCGAAGGAGCTTCAGCCGAGCCAATGCTTTAAAGCCCCTCGCCCCTTCGGGGAGAGGGGTTGGGGCGAGGGGATACTTAAGCCGACAGGAAGCCGACGGCGTTCTCGATCTTTTTGAGGATCGGCTCCGAGATGGCGCGGGCTTTCTCGGCGCCGGTCTTCAGCACGGCATCGACCTCCGCCGGATGGGCAAGAAGGCGCTTCATTTCAGCGCCGATCGGCCCGAGCACGGCCACGGCGAGATCGGTTAGCGCGCGCTTGAAGATCGAGAATTCTTGACCTGCGGTCTCTTTGATGACCTCGGCTAGTTCCTTGTCGGAAAGTGCCGCATAGATGGCGAGAAGGTTATAGGCCTCGGGACGCTTTGCTTCTTCTTCATCCTTCACCAGTCCTTTTTCATTGAGCACCTCGGGTCCGGGTAGGGGTTCGGGGTCGGTCTTGGCCTTCCGAAGCTTGACTGCGATCGTTTCGGCATCGTCGGTCATGTTAATGCGGCTGTAATCGCTGGGGTCCGACTTCGACATCTTCTTGCTGCCATCGCGCAAGGACATGACACGCGCGGCGGGCCCACCGATCACTGGCTTGGGCGGCACCAGGAGATCGCTGCCGAAATCGAGATTAAATTTCTGCGCGATGTCGCGCGCCAGTTCCAGATGCTGCTTCTGATCTTCGCCGACCGGCACATGCGTCGCCTGGTAGCCTAAAATGTCGGCCGCCATCAGGACCGGATAGGTGTAGAGCCCGACTGAGGCATTTTCACGATCCTTGCCAGCCTTCTCTTTGAACTGCGTCATGCGGTTGAGCCAACCGACGCGGGCGACGCAATTGAGGATCCACGCCAATTGTGCATGCACACGGTTCTGGCTTTGGGCAAAGATGATGGAATGCGAGACGTCGATGCCCGACGCCATGAAAGCCGCCGTCACTTCACGGGTGTTCTTGGTGAGTTCCGCCGGACCCTGGAAGACTGTGATGGCATGCATGTCGACAACACAGAAAATGCACTCATATTCTTTCTGCATGCGCACCCAATTACGGACCGCCCCCAGATAATTGCCAAGATGCAGTGTGTGAGTTGGCTGAACGCCAGAAAAAATGCGGCCCTTCATGGTCCTTAATTTCCTTAAGATCGGATATCGGCGGGGTTATGGCGGCTAAAAGCCCTTTCGGCAATGAGTTTTACCGCGCGAAATACGACGCCCAAGCCATCTTCCCCCTATTGAATTCGCGTCTTTTTGTTCTAAATTCTCTCCCATCCGCCATATCGCGCGGCAAGAGTATAGAACAGGGAGTGAACAAGATGGTCGATAGACCGGATTTCAACCGCACGATCTCACGCGGTTATGCTCAGGCCCAATCGGCTGATGTCGATGCGGGCCTTCGCGCCCACATGCAGAAGGTCTACGCCTATATGGGCGGCGGCCTCGCGTTAACGGGCCTCATCTCCTATTTCATCGCCAGCAACGAGCAGCTGATGGCATCGATCTGGACCTCGCCGCTACGTTGGGTCGTGCTGTTGGCACCGCTTGGTATTTCACTGTTGTTCGGCTTTCGTATTCAGTCGATGCGCGCCGCCACGGCGCAGGCCCTGTTCTGGACTTTCGCGGCCTTGATGGGCATCAGCTTTTCCATCCTGTTCGCCGTTTACACCGAAGCCTCCATCGTCAAGACGTTCTTCGTGACAGCGGCGACTTTTCTGGGTGTCAGCCTCTACGGCTACACCACCAAGCGTGACCTTTCGGGCATCGGCAGCTTCCTCATCATGGGCGCTTGGGGTCTGTTCGTCGCCATGATCGTCAATATGTTTCTGGCCTCCTCGGCCCTGGATTTTGCGATCTCGATCATTGGCGTCTTGGTCTTCACCGGCCTTGCCGCTTATGACACTCAGAAGGTCAAAGAATTCTATTGGGAAGCGGATGGTCACGAAGTGGCGACTAAGAAAGCGGTTCTGGGTGCTTTCGCGCTCTACACTGACTTCATCAACCTCTTCATCATGCTTCTGCGCTTGATTGGCGATCGCCGCTAAGCGGGCCTTCGTCGCATAACGACCAACCGAGTACGTTGAACCAGCGGCGGCATCTCATCGGATGCCGCCGTTTCTTTTTGCACGGAGCAGACGTCCGGCCGCGACCACGCCATAGTAGCGAGCGACGGCATTAACGTCATGCGCACACCGCATTGGCGGGCGCCTTTCAGCTGGCCTATAACAACAACAATCAGAAACTGGAAAGCTGGGGAGGTCCGTTTTGTATACGCTCTATTGGTCGCACAATTCCGCATCGATCGTGGCGCAATACTGCCTTGAGGAGGCAGGAGCACCTTATGACTTGGTGTTGATCGACATGTCGCAGGAAGCCCACAAGACACCTGACTTCCTCAAGGTGAATCCAGCGGGGAAACTACCTGCCATGAAGCTGCCCGATGGCGAAACCATCAGCGAATGCGCCGCGATCTCACTCCTAATCGCCGACCGTTTCCCGCAATCGGGCTTGGCACCTGCGGCAAGTGACCCAAAGCGGGGCGAATTCTTGATGTGGCTCTTCCACCTCAACAACACGCTGCAGCCCGCCATGCTGCGCTATTACTATCCCCACCGCATCACAACCCACGCCGGCGGCAGCGCCGCTGTCCAGGAAAAAGCCAAGGAAGAAATCGCCTTGTTATGGTCGCGCGTTGACGCGCATCTCGCCCAAAACGGCCCGTTCTTGCTCGGCGAATCCTTCTCGGCCGTCGATGCCCTGTGCTACATGCTCACGACCTGGCAGGACTGCTGCCCGGACCTTTACAAGCGCTTTACCAGCATCCGGCGCCTGGCCGAGCAGGTCCGCAACCGCCCAGCCATCGCGCGCGTGGCCAAGATGAACGACGTGGGTCCGGTCGCGGCGTGAGCGACCCACGCGCCATCATCGAATTTTGGTTCTCGGCCCAGGTGCAGCCACTTTGGTTCAAGAAGGACACGGCCTTGGACGCCGACATCCGCGCGCGTTTCGCTAACGCCGTGCATGAGGCGCAGATGGGCGGGCTTGCGGATTGGACCGGCAATGCGACTGGATGCCTTGCTTTGCTCATCCTGCTCGACCAGATGGCGCGCAACGTCCATCGCGGTGCCGCCAAAGCCTTTCTTGGCGATCCGCGCGCCCGCGTCGTGGCCGACACAGCGATCGCCCGCGATTTCGACAAGAGCCTCCCCTTCCCCAGACGGCGTTTCTTTTACTTGCCCTTCGAGCATGCAGAGGACATAACGAATCAGGATCGCTCGATCGAGCTCTTCACCCAGCTGCTCGAGGCAGCGACACCGGAGGAGCGGGCGCAAGCAGAGGAGCAGCTCGACTACGCCCATCGGCACCGCGACATCATCAAGCGCTTCGGCCGCTATCCGCATCGCAACGCCGCGCTGGGGCGACCATCGACCGAGGAGGAGATCGCGTTCCTGAAAGAGCCCGGCAGTTCGTTCTAGGATTCCGTGGGTGCTGCGGGAATGCGGCCAATGATCTTGCGCCGGATTTCTTTCGGCCGTTCGAGGAGCTTGGTTTGACCGTCAGCCTTTTCAGCATAAAGCCGCGCCAATGCCACGAGCGGCTCTACATCCAGAGCAGGATCGACCTCTGCCAGCATATAAGTGGCTTTCCCGGGCGCCGCCAGCGCCACACTGAGGGGCCGCGCGCAATTCGACATGCAGGCCGTGCCAACCACCTTCATACCTGCCGGTAGATCAGCACGCGCCAGAGCGTCGATGAAATCCGGCCCCAACGGGCTCTCAGCAGGCCCGCGTTTGCATGTGGTGCAGACGAAGAGAGTATGGCTCAAGACCCAGATGCTCCGGAAATGAGGACGCATGCACCCCTTAGCAAGCGGTTCAGGGTCACGCAAGGATG
This sequence comes from uncultured Dongia sp., assembly GCA_964408245.1. Classification (GTDB taxonomy): domain Bacteria; phylum Pseudomonadota; class Alphaproteobacteria; order Dongiales; family Dongiaceae; genus Dongia. The sequence goes on from CAYOYT010000020.1 coordinate 7,000, forward strand.
GCCAAAGCTGGTCTTTTTCAAGCTCTTTGGTTAGATTGCGCGCCGGATCCACCCGATTTGAAGAGCTTCTTGATGCGCCGCCTGCTTCTTTCGACCACCGCGCTGCTCGTTTCGGCGCAATTATTCATGAGCATGCCAGCCATGGCAGATTATGCCGCGGCGGAAGCAGCCCTCCAGGCCGGCAACGTTGCCGGCGCCATCCCGCTGCTGGACGAAGAAGCCAAGCTCGGCAATCCAGTTGCCGCTTTCAATCTCGGCAAGATTTATGAAGACGGGGCCGCTGGTGCCCCGGATTTTACCCAGGCCGCCACTTATTACCGCATTGCCGCCGAAATCGACACCGCGCCACGCTATAATGGCGCCGCGCTGGGCGCGCAGGGTCCGCAGCTCATTTCGGCGGCGCAGATGTATGCCCAGTACGCCCTGGGTCGGCTTTATGAAACCGGCAAGGGCGTGCCGCAGGATAACAACGAAGCGATCGGCTGGTATACGCGCGCAGCCGATCTTGGCAACATCAAAGCGATGTTGAAGCTCGCGGTCGTCCAGCGCGAGGGCCTGCCCGGCGTCCCACCAGATCTTGCCAGTTCAACCAGCTGGCTGCAGCGCGCGGCGCAAATGGGTTCGGTACCGGCAGCGCTCGAACTCGGTCGCGCCTATCAAGCCGGTATCGGTGTCGTCCCTAACGCGCAGGAAGCAGCCAAGTGGTTTGAGCAAGCCCTGGCCGGCGGTGCCGTGAGCGCTGAATATAATATGGGAACGCTTTACAGGAACGGACTGACTGGCCAGCCTGATTTCGTCCGGGCGGTGGAGCATTTTGAGCGCGGCGCCAATGCGAAAGACCCACGGGCAATGCTGGCTCTGGGTGATCTCTATGCCAGCGGCCAGGGTGTTCCCGTCGATAAAGTGCAGGCGCATGCCTGGTACAGCCTGGCAACCGATAGCGGCGCGCCCGAGGGCAGTGCGAAAGCGGCAGGCCTGGCCCAGACCATGACGCAGCAGGAACTGGCCTCGGCCATCACCTTGCACGACAATTGGCGACCCACTGGTCAAGATGTCGCAGCGCCCACGGCGGCGGAACCGTCAGCAGCGCCCGTCACCGCAGCAGAGCCGCCTGCAGATCCGGCGGTCGCGCCAGCAGCAGCGCCAGATTTACCTCCGCTCTTTGATGAACAAACACCGGCTGAACAAACACCGGCCGCGTCGACACCGTTACCCTCAGATCTGCCGCCGCTGGAACCCACCACCACCGATGCGCTCGCCCCGTTGCCTCCGATCACTTTGCCTCCCGCCACCTTGCCGCCCGCTCCATTACCAACGGCCGCCGATCCCGTGCTCGCTCCAGCCGCAGTTGGCGCCGCGACGCCGCCCGCGCCTAAGCCTTTGCCCAAATCGACGCCGACGACGAAGCCGCTCGGTCAGAACGCACCCCAGCCCGGTAGCGCGCAACCGACCCCTAAGCCTTTTGCTCCAGCGGACTAAATCCTAGGATCCGGGGCCCGTCGCCTCCGGCTCAAGGCTGTGCGAGTGATCACATATTCGTCAGGGGGGCATGACGTCTTCCCGATCTATCTGCTATACGCGGCGCGAAATGAAACGTGAGATGGATCGGCGATAATCGTCGGACGCCATGTTTCGGCCGCAATCGCCCGCTTTGTTCGGGGCACTTTTGCGGATGCCGCCAAGAAGGCGGCGGGAATCATATGAAGGAGTGTTTAAAGATGGGGAATTGGTGGAAGTTGGATCGTCCGGCGACACATCAGCTGACGACGTTTGGTCTTGCCTGCAGGAGCAGTCTTGCTGCCGGCAGCGTTGCAGCTTTGCTGCTGGTCGCCGCTTGCGGTGACAAGGAAGACGATGCGGCAAGTAAGGGCGATGCGACGGAAACCTCTGAAACGGCATCGGCCGTCGCCATCGATCCAGCCAAGGCACCCGTCATCCAAAAGGCGATCGAGGATTACCTGCAGATTACCGAGGGGCCAGCCGATCAGCGCATCCTCCACCATGCAGCCGTAAAGGTCACCCCGGGCAGCAATTCTTTCGATGTTGCCATCGAGGGCGTCTTGATCGGTGAAAAGAGCGGGCAGCGCCTTGATGTAGGGACGGTCAGCTACAAACTGACCCCCAGGGCCGACGATAGTTACACCGTCAGCGACCTAACGCATGCCCCTCTTATGTCCGTGAACGACAAGGACAATAAAGAAGTGGGATCGCTCGCAATGACCACCAAGGCCTTCAGCGGCCAATGGTCGAGCAGTCTGCAGAACTTCTTGGCGCTCGATTGGCAAGCGGCGGACATTCTTGCCAAGGATAGCGCCTCCGACGGCGGCAATTTCAGTGCAACTGGCCTCAGCGCTAAGCTGGCCAGCAACGATAAGGGCGGCGGCCTCTTCGAGCAGAACGGCGGCTTGGAGCTCACCGGCTTTAAGGCACTGGACAATGCGGGCGGCAGTTTCGAGATCGGCAAACTCAGTGCTGGCGGCTTGATGGCCGGCATCAAGCTAAAGGAATACGGGGAGAAGACCCGTGAATTGCAGGCCTTGATGGCGGAGATCGCAGAGACCGCGGCGAATGCTGAACAAACGACAACCCCGGCAACCAATGAGCCAATGTCTGGCGTGGACATCGCCGGCCTCACCGACGCACAGGCTCAGAAGTTCGGTACCATCCTGAAGGATTTGGTCGGGCTCGTTGATAGCGTGACCTATAATGTTTCTATCGCCGATGCTACCAGCAAGAATAAGGACGGCAGCGAGCCCTTCCGTCTCGGCTCCGGCAAATTCGACATTCGTTTCGATGGTCTCAATGAGGAAAAAGCCACCTTCAATCTAGGCATGAGCCATGAGGGGCTTGCCATTAAGTACCCTGAATTCGCCAACGAACCACTTTTCGACAAGCTTCTGCCGGCCTCTGGTAAGCTTGACGTAAATGTCACAGACGTGCCGTCAAAAGAACTCTGGACGCTGGTTGGCGACAATTTTCCAAATCTCGTCTCAAGCGATCACACCCGCTCCGATGCGGCAGCCGGTGTGCTGCTCGTTGCCATGCAGCAATTGCTCCAAAAGGCCCCGATGAAGCTCACCGTGGCACCATCCGGTCTCAATTCCGAGCTCCTGCAACTTGATGCGGTCGGCAATTTCGACGTGAAGCCGGAAGCCGCGATGGGTGTGGTGGGCGCCCTCGACGTCTCACTGCACGGTCTCGATGAAACGCTGAAACTTGTCACGCATGCAGCTCAGAGCTCACCGAACGCGGCACAGATCGTGGGCGTTCTTGCCATGATCCAATCGATGGCCAAGCGCGACACCGGCAGCGATGGTAAGCCCGTCGATAGGCTGAAACTCGAGGTCGATGCCGCTGGCGATACCAAGGTCAACGGCACATCCATCTCCGGTATGTGATGAGAGGATGTTGATTGGGGGAAGATGACTAAAGACGTGTGAACGCTTTAGTCATCTTCGCCAAGCTAAACCGCGTCGGTAGGCAACGATCGGCGCGGTTTCTTTTTGCACATTGATCATTGGAGGTCAGCCGACACGAGGCGTCCCATGACTGTCGAACTGTTGCTGCGATGACTCACTGATCGCGAAATCTGTGGTGTGTTTGTCACGCACGAATCACTTCGCAGTAGATAAGCGCAAAAAAATATGTTGTGATATGCGCGTTATGCATATTGACCGAGTCGCGTTTCCAGCAACGACCAATGTGTTAGTCGCATCCATGAGTGATGACGGGCCACTTCCCGCCTATCGCGCGATGCAGCGTGGCGGTCGCTTGCATCATGACCCCGCGCAGGAGCTTGCAGCCGAGAAGCTGCAATCGCTCTACAATGCGCTAAAGGATTATGGCCTAGAAAACGATAACGGTTCTGGCCTTTTCGCCTGGATCGAACGTCTTGGGCTTAGCCGTCATCGCGACGGAGCCGCACCTCAGGGCCTTTATATCTATGGCGGCGTCGGTCGCGGCAAGTCGATGCTGATGGATCTCTTCTTCGCCCATGTTCAGGTGGAAAAGAAGCGCCGGGTGCATTTCCATGCCTTCATGTTGGACGTGCACGACCAGCTCCACCACTGGCGCCAGGAAAAACCCAAGCAGGTCGACCTCATTCCTGCTTTGGCGGAAAAACTCAGCACCGACATGGCGTTGATCTGTTTTGACGAGTTCCACGTCACCAACATCGCCGATGCGATGATCCTCGGTCGCCTCTTCAGCGCGCTTTTCGAGCGCGGCGTGGTGATGGTGGCGACCTCAAACTGGGCGCCGGACGATCTCTACAAGGGGGGACTACAGCGCGACCAGTTCTTACCCTTCATCTCGCTCCTTAAGCAGAAGCTCGACGTTCTCGAGCTCGATGGCGGGCGCGATTATCGCCTGGCGCGGCTAAAGGACATGAACGTTTATCATTATCCTTTAAGTGATCTTTCTGCCCGGCAGATGCAAGAGACCTTCGCCCGGATGACGGATAACGAACCGCCGATGCCCTCGCATCTCATGGTACAGGGACGCCGCCTGGATATCTCGCGCCAGGTAGCCAATGCTCATGGCCGCGTCGCTTGGTTCGATTTCGACGAACTCTGCGCAAAACCCTTGGGCGCTGCCGATTACCTCGCCATCGCCACGCATTACGATGTTGTGCTGCTCGACGGCGTACCAACACTGACCACCGATCGCCGAAACGAGGCGCGGCGCTTCATGACGCTGATCGACGAACTCTACGAACACAAGGTGACGACGATCATCGCGGCCGTTGATAAAGCGGAGCGTCTTTATCCGTCCGGTGATGGCGCCTTGGAATTTGAACGGACTGTCTCACGGCTTAACGAAATGCAATCCGTCGACTATCTGACACGACCGCATTTGACGTGAGATGATGGTGAATTTTTGATGGAAGAGTTGATGCCTCTTGCCCTTGTGGCAAATTCAGGTTATTAACTCAACATCTAGAGGAGTGCGCTTGAAGCGCAGGCGTATTGCCTAACCAGAATCGTGGCAATGCGTAAGAGGTATCAGGATTACAGAATGGCACGGAAGAAGATAGCCCTCATTGGCGCGGGTCAGATTGGCGGCACCTTAGCGCCGCTCGCCGGCCTCAAAGAATTGGGCGACATCGTTCTTTTCGACGTGGTGGACGGCGTTCCCCAAGGCAAGGCGCTCGACATCGCAGAAGCCTCGCCGATCGAGGGTTTCAACGCGACTTATGCCGGCGCCTCTGACTACAAGGCGATCAAGGGCGCCGATGTCGTGATCGTCACCGCTGGCATTCCGCGCAAGCCAGGCATGAGCCGCGACGATCTCATCGCTACCAATGCAAAGGTGATGAGCGCGGTCGGCAAGGGCATCAAGAAATACGCACCCAAGGCCTTCGTCATCTGCATCACTAATCCTCTCGACGTCATGGTCTATGTCCTGCAGCAGGCTTCTGGTCTGCCGGAAAGCCATGTGGTCGGGATGGCGGGTGTGCTCGATTCGGCCCGCTTCCGTTATTTCCTGGCCGAAGAATTCAAGGTCTCCGTCGAGGACGTGACAGCCTTTGTGCTCGGTGGTCATGGCGATACCATGGTGCCTCTCGCTCGCTATTCCGCCGTCGCCGGTATTCCGTTGCCCGATCTGGTGAAGATGGGTTGGACGACCCAGGAAAAACTCAACAAGATCATCCAGCGCACCCGCGACGGTGGCGCCGAAATAGTTAATCTTCTGAAGACGGGTTCCGCTTTTTACGCGCCGGCAGCTGCCGCGATCGCGATGGCTGAATCCTATCTGAAGGACAAAAAACGCGTGCTTCCCTGCGCTGCCTATTTGACGGGCCAGTACGGGGTTAAGGGACTCTATGTCGGCGTGCCGGTTGTTATCGGTGCGGGCGGTGTAGAGAGAGTGGTCGAGATCGACCTCAACAAGGCTGAAAAGTCCATGTTTGATAAGTCGGTCGCGGCCGTAAGGGGCCTCATCGATGTGGTGAGGAAGCTTCAAAGAGGAGAGAAGCAATGAAGAAGACCATCGAATTGGCAGCTAAGAAGGTTGCCAAGAAAGCCGCCAAAAAGTCGGCTAAGAAGACCACGAAGAAGGCCGCTGCCAAGAAGCCGGCTGCGAAGAAGACTGCTAAAAAGGCCGCTAAGAAGGCCAAGAAGTAATAAGTTTGGGCTTCTAACAAGAAGCTTTAAACGGCCTGCGACGGCGACAGTCCTATTTTCATGTTCCGACGGGTTTCAGTTCAATTGGCTTGAACCCGCCCGGCATGGTGATAGAGTGCGATCTGCTGCACCACAGCATATCGTCGGCTGTCGCTGTCGCCCGCTTTTTTCTAAAGAGTTTCTCACGACTTCCTAGGAAACAATCGCGCGGCCCGGTAGCTAGCGAAACGACCGCCGGGGTGCAGTCCTTCGCAACGCAGCAAGCGGGTTAGCCGGGATGAACATCCACGAGTATCAGGCCAAAGCCCTGATTAGGAAGTTTGGCGTCGCCGTTCCAGACGGTCACGTCGCTTATTCTGCCGATGAGGCGGTCGACGCAGCACAGAAATTGGGTGGTGGTCTTTGTGTCGTAAAGGCGCAGATTCATGCCGGTGGCCGGGGTAAGGCTGGCGGCGTGAAGGTTGCCAAGTCCATGGACGACGTGCGCTCCCTTGCCAAATCCATGCTCGGCATGACGCTGGTGACGCACCAGACTGGCCCCACGGGCAAGGTCGTCAAGCGCATCTATATCGAAGCTGGCTGTGATATCAAACGCGAACTCTATCTCGGTATGCTGGTTGATCGCGCTACCTCGCGCATCACCATCATGGCGTCTGAAGAAGGCGGCATGGAGATTGAAGAGGTCGCCGCCAAGAATCCGGAAAAGATCCTGAAGGTCGCGGTCGACCCAGTGACGGGTGTGCAGGCCTTTCATTGCCGGCAGATCGCTTTCTTTCTGAAGCTCGCCGGTAGTCAGATCGCCTCGGCGACCAAGTTCATCATGGCGCTCTATAAGGCCTTCATCGATCTCGACTGCTCGATCGTCGAGATTAACCCGCTGGTCGTGAATGGTGCCGGCGACGTGCTGGCCCTCGATGCCAAGATCAATTTCGACGATAACGCGCTCTTCCGTCATAAAGACGTTGAGGAATTGCGCGATCCAGACGAAGAAGACCCAGCCGAGCTCGAAGCCGCCAAGCACAGTCTCAATTATATTAAGCTCGATGGATCGATCGGCTGCATGGTGAATGGTGCCGGTCTCGCCATGGCGACAATGGACATCATCAAGCTCTACGGTGGATCGCCAGCGAACTTCCTGGATGTCGGTGGCGGTGCCACCAAGGAACGCGTCACCGCGGCCTTCAAGATCATTCTTTCAGACCCAAATGTTGAAGGCATCTTGGTCAATATCTTCGGCGGTATCATGCGTTGCGATGTCATTGCCGACGGTGTTGTCGCCGCGGCGCGCGAAGTCAGCCTTCACGTGCCGCTGGTCGTGCGCCTCGAAGGCACAAATGTCGAATTGGGTAAGAAGATCCTGGCGCAATCCGGGCTGCCCATCCTGTCCGCCGACAACCTGGCGGACGCGGCCGAAAAGGTCGTCAAAGCCGTGAAGGAGGCTTGAGGAATCATGTCCGTACTCGTCAACAAAAGCACCAAGGTCATCTGCCAAGGCTTCACCGGCGCACAAGGCACATTCCATTCAGAGCAAGCCATTGCCTATGGTACCAAGATGGTGGGCGGTGTCACCCCGGGTAAGGGCGGCACCAAGCATCTCGATTTGCCGGTCTTCGACACCGTGGCTGAGGCGGTTGCCAAGACCGGTGCCAATGCCAGCGTCATCTATGTGCCACCGCCCTTCGCGGCCGATGCCATCCTCGAGGCAATCGACGCCAAGTTGCCCCTCGCCGTCTGTATCACTGAAGGTATCCCGGTGTTGGACATGGTGCGGGTGAAACGCGTGCTCGCCGGATCCGCCACCCGCCTCATCGGTCCAAACTGCCCTGGCATCATTACGCCGGAAGAATGCAAGATTGGCATCATGCCCGGTCATATTCACCGCAAGGGC
>CAYOYT010000021.1:0-568 GCA_964408245.1 uncultured Dongia sp.
TCCATTGAAGTCGAAGCAGCTGACCAACATCCGTACGACATCGAAAGACGAAGCCATTCGCCTGACGCCGCCGATGAAGCTTAGCCTCGAACAGGCATTGGCTTATATTCAGGATGACGAGCTTGTGGAAGTGACGCCCAAAGCCGTGCGCATTCGCAAGGCGCTGCTCGACCCTAACGAGCGCAAGAAGGCCGAACGCGCGGCGGAAGCAGCTCAGGCCTAGGCAACGACTAAGCTTGAAACGACCAGGCCTAAAGTAATCATCGGTTGTGCGAAGGGGCTGCCTCATAAAGGTGGCCCTTTCATTTCCCCGCAACGGCTTTGTCCGAAACGATCAGGAATATCAAAACTTGATCGCAGGATCTTCACTAACCCTGAGACATATGTAGCGCTACCGAGCAGCAGCCTCGTGCGGGCGCGAACCAGTGACACATGCCAAAATACTGTGGAGCGTTTATTTACCGCGCGCCGAAAATCGCCGTGCCGATACGAACATGGGTGGCGCCGAACTGGATGGCGGTTTCGTAATCACCGCTCATCCCCATGCTGAGCTGTGTCAGTCCATTGC